>DATASG010000242.1:0-21305 GCA_036269295.1 Vicinamibacterales bacterium
CCTGGGCGCGTCCAAGTTCCTGTTCGCGCCGGAGAAGACCGGACGCGACTTCACGCTGGTGCCCGATAACCCGTTCAGCACCCTCGAAGCGTTCCGCGATGCGATGACCCTGGTCAGCAACACCGACGCGCGCAACGCCGAGGCGTTCGCGCTGCCGGAAATCGGCGGCGATCACTTCCGCTCGAGCGCGGTATTCCTGACCCAGGCACATCCGAAGCAGACACAGGGCTCGGATCTGTTCGCCGGCACCTCGCTGGATCAGCTGTACGCCAAGCGCGCGGGGCAGACCACGCCGCTGCCGTCGATGCAGTTCTGCATCGAGAACCTCGATCAGGCCGGCGGCTGCACCTACAACTACTCGTGCGCCTACACCGACTCGATCAGCTGGGCGTCGCCGAGCGAGCCGCTGCCGATGATCCGCGACCCGCGCATCGCCTTCGACATGCTGTTCGGGTCGGGCAGCACGCCCGAAGAACGCGCCTCTCGGCGAGAGACCCGCAGCAGCATCCTCGATTGGATCGGCGGAGAGGTCGAGCGCGTCCGCCGCTCCCTCGGCAACGGCGACCGCCAGCGGCTCGACAAGTACATGGACAACGTGCGCGAGATCGAACGGCGTATCCAGGCGGTCGAAGCCCACAACCGCAGCGGCGAGGCGCGGGCGCTACCCGACGCGCCGGCCGGCGTGCCCGACTCCTTTTCGGAGCACATGAGGCTGTTGTTCGATCTGCAGGTGCTGGCGCTGCAGACCGACATGACCCGCATCATCTCCTTCAAGATCGGCCGCGACGCGCAGAATCGCGTCTTCCCTGAAAGCGGATCGAATCAGCCGTTCCATCCCGCCTCGCACCACGGCAACCGCGAGGACCGGATCATGGAATTCAACAAGATCTGCAAGTACCGCGTCGGTCAGGTCGCCTACCTGCTCGACAAGCTGAAGAACACGATGGACGGCGACGCCAGCCTGCTCGACAAGTCGATGGTGATCTGGGGCTCGCCGATGGCCGATCCCAACATCCACAATCACCGCCGGTGCCCGCTGGCGTTGTTCGGCCACGCCAACGGCGCGCTCAAGGGCGGCGTGCACCTCAAGGCGGAAGACGGCACGCCGATGGCCAACGTGATGCTGACCGCGATGCAGAAGCTCGGCATGGACGACGTCAAGACGTTCGGCGACAGTACGGGGACCTTCGCGCTGTAACCTTGGCGCGGTAAGGGATCCGACCGGAAGGACCGCGCCGCGGTTTCTTCTTTGGCGGTGGGAGAGGCCAGATATGAAACGTGTGGTAACCGCTGCTGTAGCGCTCGCGATGACGGCGTGGCTCGGTGCGGCGCCGTCACCCGCGTCGGTCGCCGATGCGGCGATGAAGGGCGACCGCGACGCGGTGCGGGCGTTGCTCAAGCAGGGCGCCGACGTCAGCGCCGCGAAGGGCGACGGCATGACCGCGCTCCACTTCGCCGCCGAGCGCGGCGACGCGGCGATGACCGAGATCCTGGTCTACGCCGGCGCCAACGTCGGCGCGGTCACCCGCATCGGCCACTACACACCGCTGCATATCGCCAGCCGCGCCGGCAACGCCGCCGTCGTGCAGGCGCTGGTGAAAGCGGGCGCCGACGTCTCGGCGCGCACGACGACGAGCGGGGTCACGCCGCTACACCTGGCGGCGGCGTCAGGCAACGCCGCCGTCATCGAGCTGCTGCTCGACCGCGGCGCCGACGCCGACGCCGTCGAATCGGAATGGGGCCAGACGCCGCTGATGTTCGCAGCAGCGGAAGACCGCGTCGACGCGATCCGGCTGCTGCTCGAGCGCGGCGCCGACGCCACGATCAAGACCAGGACGATCGACATCGCGCACCAGTCGCAGCTCGATCGCGCGGCCGGAAACCTGCAGAAGAAAGTGCTCGAGGCGGCGGTGGTCAAGGGTCAGCAGCCGACCCCCCGTCAGGTGCAGGCGGCGATCGAAGCGTCGCGGGAGCTGTTTGCGTCCGGCATCATTCCGCCGCCCGACGAAAAGCCGGCGGCCGGACGCGGCGGCCGAGGCGGCGGCGACGATGCCAATGCCGCCAACAGCTTCAACCCTGAAGAGATCAACCCGCCGGTTTCGAACAAGGGCGGCATGACCGCGCTCCTCCACGCGGCGCGCCAGGGCCATCTCGAGGCCGCACGCGCGCTGCTCGACGGCGGCGCGCCAATCGATCAAGCCGGCTCGGGCGACACCACCAGCCCGCTGCTGATGGCGGTGATCAACGGCGAGTTCGACCTGGCGATGTTCTTGATCGAGCGCGGCGCCGACGTGAACCTTGCCGCCGCCGGCAACGGCGCGACGCCGCTCTGGGCCGCCGTGAACACGCAGTGGCAGCCGCGGACGCGCTATCCACAACCGCAGGAGATGGAGCAGCAGAAGGCCACCTATCTGGACGTCATGAAGGCGCTGCTCGCGAAGGGCGCCGATCCGGACGCGCGCCTCAAGACCCATCCGTGGTACCTGGTCTACAGCGGCTGCGGCAACCGCAACTGCGGCCTCGCCGACACCGCCGGATCGACCGCGTTCTGGCGCGCCGCCTATGCGACGGATCTCGAGGCGATGAAGCTGCTCGCGGCGGCCGGCGCCGATCCCAACATCCCGACCATCGCGCCCAACGTGCCGGTGCGGCGCGGCGGCGGTCCGCCGGCCGGCGCGGGGGGGCCGGTCGCGCCGACAGCCGACGCCAACCAGGCGAAGTTCAACGCGCTGCCGGTGCCGGCCGGCGGCCCTGGCGCGCTCGCGATTCACGCGGCCGCCGGCGTCGAGTACGGCGAGGGCTTCGCCGGCAACGCCCATCGCCACGCGCCCGACGCCTGGATGGCGGTGATGAAATACCTGGTCGAGGAACTGCATGCCGACGTCAACGCGCGCGACAATGACGGCTACACGCCGCTGCACCACGCCGCGGCGCGCGGCGACAACGAAATGATCACCTATCTGGTGTCCAAGGGGGCCGACGTCACCGCGGTGGCGCGCAGCGGCCAGACCACGGCCGACATGGCCAACGGGCCGGTGCAGAGAATCTCGCCGTACCCGGCGACCGTCGCCCTACTCGAGAAGCTCGGATCGAAAAACAGCCACAAGTGCGTGTCGTGCTGACTTAGAACGCTTCCTGGATGCCGAGGTACAGGCCCCGCGACCCGTCCTTTCCCCACCCGTAGTCGGCCGTCAGGTTCGTTCGCGAGTGCTTGTTCAGCAACACCCGCAGGCCGAACCCGGCCGCTGGCGCGAAATCGTCGAACAGCTTCCTTCCTGCATCCGCGTTGTCGACCGACGTGGTGTTGAGAAACGCGACGAAGCCGAGCAGCCCGTTGCTGGTAATGGTGCCGCGATATTCCAGCTCGCCGTACGCCAGGTGCTGGCCGCGGTAACGGCCTTCGGTGTAACCGCGCGCCGAGCGTCCATCGCTGCCGGTCGACGGCAGGTCGAGATACGGCGCGGTGCCGCTGAGGACGTTGTCGCTCATGAACCAGAAGGCCAGCCTGTTGCGGCCGTCCGGCGTGAGCTTTCTGTATGTCCGGACGTCCACCGTCAGCTGTTGCCAGGTGGAGTCGCCGCCGATGAAGCCGTTGAAAAAAGTGCGAAGCGAGGCGCTGGCGAGCCAGCCGCGCTGGGCGTTGATGCCGTTGTCGCGGGTGTCGAACAGCAGTCCGGCGCCGACGCCGCTGGAGGTCTGGCGCTCATCGCGAAAGCCGTGGAGCGCGTTATAGGCGGCGTAGGCGGATTGATCGAAGGTTTCGAGCACGCCGTCGCCGGGGCGGATGTTCGAGTGGCTGCTGATATTGACCCCGACGCCGGCGAACAAGTGCGGCCGCACCGTGCGGTAGGCGGTTTCGTAGAGCTTGACGGCGTTGAACTTGACGTTCTCCGAGCCGACGTTGACCGCAGTGGTGTCAGCGCCGAGGCCGTAGGTGTTCTGCGACGTCCACGACAGACGGTTGTCGCCCTGCATGAACCAGCGATCGTCGGCCGTGAACACGCCGAAACGAATCCCGGAGAGCACCTGCTGCTTCTGCGAGAAGCGGAGCCCGCCCGATATCGAAGAAATGTGGGTCGTCTTCTCGTCGCCGCTGAAGAATGCCAGGTTGCTGTTGAGCCCGACGCTCAGCCCGGTTGACGGTTTGGAGGCGATCGTCGGCGCGGCCACGAAAAAGTGATCCCTGACCGGCGCCGGCGCACTCGCGCCGGGGTCGCCGGCCAGAGGGTCGGCGCGACCGTGTCGCAGTACGTGCCACAGATCGCCCGCGTCGAGCGTCGGCTGGAAGAGTCCGGACGCCGCCGCATTCGTTTCGCGCGGCTGGGTTTCGGGCTGATCCTGCGCCAGCGCCGGCGCCGCAGCGACGGCGAGCAGCACAACCCACAGAAACAAGGATCTTCGCAACAGTTCAGTTGACCACAAGTGGCCGCCCGGCATCTAGCCAGAAGCCCTGCTGCCATAGTCTTTTCTCTTTCCGTCCGCGCTGTGGAACTGCCGGGCAGACCGGGCCGCGCGGGCGACGGTCCTGAACGCCCGGAACATGGCATTCCACTGTTTCGCCGTCATGCCGGCGCGTAACTGATCCTGCGCCTTCTTCCACTCCGGCCGTGCGGCGGCGAGCCGCGCGTGTCCCGCGGCGGTGATCGCAAAGCGGCGCTCGCGCTTGTCGTCAGCACCGGACGCGGCGATCCAACCCTTTCGCTCCATCAGCTTCAGGTTGCGCGACATCGTTGTCTTGTCGAGCGCGTAGCGGCGGCCGAGCGCCGCCTGGCTTACCGCGCCGTGGGCGTCGAGCGTCATCAGCAGCGCGAACTGCGGCGCTTCCAGGCCGGTCCCGGACAGCCAGCCGTCGTAGAGGCGGGTGAGGAGTCGCGCGACCTGCCGCGCGGTCGCGCAGGCGCATGCGCTCACCGCCAGCGCCGACGGCGATGCCTGGGCGTTGGCGGTCCCGCGCTTCACGGCTGGAGCAGCATGCGCAGCGGCGCGAGCGGGCCGAGCGGGGTGTACTCGAAGGTCGCCAGGTTCGCTTTCGACAGCGGCAGGCGGTCGGTGATCGCCTTGGCCTCGGCAGCGGTGGTGCAGTTCAGGATGAAGACGACGCCGCGGCCGTCGCTGCGCGAGTACCACTGCTGGATCTTGCCGTCGAGATAGAGCTTGAGGGTTTCGCGTACCTCGTCGGGCATGACTTTCATCAGCTGGCCGCGGTCGATGTCGGCCCTGACCGTCAACGAGGTGAGGACCTGGGTGGCCGGCGTGGAAGCCGGCGGCTGCGCCGACAGAGGCGCGGCGGCGAAAAGGAGAACGGCAGACAAGACCATCGGTCGGATCATGGTGGGCTCCTTGGGTAAACGTAGTATATACAACTAACTGAGTGTGTCAATGGGTGGCCTTGCTACCAGGCGGTCGGCTTGTAGTCTTTCAGAAACTGTCCCCAGACGTGGGTGCCGGTGTTGAATCCCCTGATGATTGGCGCGACGATGCGGGCGGCGCCGTCGACGCTGTCGAGTGGCGGGTGGAACCGCTGCTCGACGATCTTGCGCGCGGCGGTCTCGACCGGATCCTCGTCGGTGACCCACCCGGTGTCGACGCTGTTCATGTGGATGCCGTCGTTGAAGTAGTCGGTGGCGGCCGTACGCGTCATCATGTTGAGCGCGGCCTTCGCCATGTTGGTGTGCGGGTGCCTGGTCGTCTTGCGGGTGCGATAGAACTGTCCCTCGACCGCCGAGACGTTGACGATGTGCTTGTCGCGGGTGGGGACGCGGAGCATGAGCGGCTTCAGCCGCGCGTTGAAGAGGAAGGGGGCGATCGCGTTCACGAGCTGCACTTCGAGCATCTCGACGGTCGGGACGTCGGCGAGCAGCATTCGCCACGAGTTCCGATTTCGCAGATCGACCTGCTGACGATCGCGATCCAACCGGCCGGCGGGGAAGCAGTCGGTGCGCGCGAGCAGCTCGTCGGCCAGCAGCGGCACCTGCGACAGCGCGGCGGCGAATGATTCCGGCCCGTCCAACCGATCCCGCGCATCCCTTCCGGTGTCGGCGTCGCCGAGCAGCTGTCGCACGTGCGCCGGCTGCAGGCGCCGCGCCGCTCGCTCTTCCGACATCATGTGCGCGTAGAAGCCCGGTGGACGCCGCACCGTCTGGCAGGCGTTGTTGACGATGAAGTCGAGGCGATCGCGGGTGGCGGCGAGGTCGCGGCAGAACGCTTCGACCGCCGGCGTGTGGCGCAGGTCAAGACCGAAGATCTCGAGACGATCGCTCCAATCGGCGAAGTCCGGTTCCTGAGCGTAGCGGGCCGCGGCGTTTCTCGGGAAACGCGTGGTGACGAGGAGCCGGGCCCCGGAGCGGAGCAGGATCAGGGCGGCCTGGTAGCCGATCTTGACGCGACCCCCAGTCAGCAGCGCGACCCGTCCGTGCAGGTCCGCGAGCTCGGCGCGCGCGGCGATGTTCTCGCGGGCACAGCCAGGACACAACTGATCATAGAAGTCGTGGATCTCTGAATATCGCTGCTTACAGACATAGCAGACACGGAGGGTGGGTGTTGGTCGTTGGTCGTTAGTCCCTGGTCGTTCGGCATTCGTCGTGCCCGGCTCGTGGCTCGGCGGGAACACATTCGGCGTGGTGACCACCGGACGCCGCCGCAGCGTACGGATGCCGGTCCGGTTGAGCACGGCTTCTTCCTGCTGGACCCTCCTGGCCTTTGCGGCCCTGCGCCGCATCCGGTTGGCGCGCGGATCGGGGGCCGACAAGGCGGCAATCGCGCGGTACACACGTTGCCGTTCGTCGTCAGGGAGCTGGTCCAACAGGCTCCAGTCGGACGCGATCCGCTCGAGCCAGTCGATCGCCGCCGCTGTTTCCAGCAGAGCATCAAGGGTTGACATCACCGGAAAGCGTATCCGAAAACAGGCCAGCGGCCGGCGTCAGACCGCAGCGCGCCGGAAGCAGCCGGCGGAGTGGTCGTTGACGATGCCGACCGCCTGCATCCAGGCGTAGACGATGGTCGGCCCGACGAACTTGAAGCCGCGGCGCTTCATCTCCATGGAGATGCGCTCGGACAGCGGCGATGTCGCGACCCAGCTGCGGCCGTCGCTCTTGATCACCTTGCCGTTGGTGAACGACCAGCAGAAGTCGGTGAAGCTCTCGCCCTGTTTGTCCATCTCGCAATAGATCTGCGCGCCGCGGATGGTGGCCTCGATCTTGGCGCGGGCGCGGACGATGGCCTCGTCATCCATGAGGCGGTTGATGTCCGCCTTTCCGAACTTTGCGACTTTCCTCGGATTGAATCCGGCGAAGGCCTTGCGGAAGCCCTCGCGCTTTCGCAGGATGACGCTCCAGGCCAGGCCGGCCTGGAACCCTTCCAGCATCAACATCTCCCACAGCATACGGGGGTCGCGCTGCTGGACGCCCCACTCCTCGTCATGGTAGGCGCGCATCAGCGGATCGTCGCCCGCCCAGGCACAGCGCTTCATCTCGCGACCTCCGGCACGGTTCAGCGCACCACCTTCGCCACGCGTGGTGGTGCCACTATGCGTAGGCGGCGCCGACCATGATCTTCTTGATCCTGATATATGGCGAGCCGTGCGAGATGCTGTTGGTCTGCGTCGGTTGACCCTTGGCATCGCCGCCGGTCCCGAACATCTTCCAGGTCTCCTGGCTGCCGATCAGATCGAGGTTCGCCCAGAAGTCGGTGGTGATCGCGTTGTAGGTGACGTCGGTCACCATCCTCGTGACCTTGCCGTTCTTGATCTCCCAGAAACAGTTGCCGCCGAACTGGCCGTTATAGCGCTGCTGGTCGATCGAGTAGCTGCCGCGGCCGTCGATCAGCACGCCGTCTTTGGTGTCCGCGATCATCTGCGCGACGTTCGGCGATCCCTTCGAGCCGGCCTCGAGGCGCACGTTCGGCATCCGCAGGAACGGGTAGTCGCGCCACGACGAGGCGGAGGTACAGCCCTTGCTGGCCTTGTCGCCGATCTGGGGCGCGGTCTCGCGGTTGGTCTGCAGGCCCACCAGGATTCCGTCCCGGATGATCGGGAACTCCATCGTTTTCACCCCGTCGTCGTCGTAGCCGATAGTGGCCATGCCGCCGGGCATGGTGCGGTCGGCGGTGATGTTCATCAGCTTCGAGCCGTATTTCAGCTTGCCGACATCGGACAGCTTGACGAAGCTGGTGCCGGCGTAGTTCGCCTCGTAGCCGAGGATGCGATCGAGCTCGGTGGCGTGGGCGACGATCTCGTGAATCGTGAGCATCGCGTGCGACGGGGTAAGCACGAGATCCTTGAGCCCCATGCCGAGCGGCTTGGCGGTGGTCATCTCGACCGCCTCGGCGGCGATGCGCTCCGCGCTCTCGACCATTTCGGAGGCCTCGGCCACTTCCCAGCCGCCGGTCTTTGGCACGCCGACGAAGCTGCGGGTCTTGGTGACGTCGCCGATCTTGGCCGAGACGTTGAACGTCGGGGTGATCTCGAACGTCTCCTGCTCGATGTAGGACCCCTCGGTCGAGGCGAAGTAGCGCCACTCGTTGGTGATGCCGACAGCCGCCGTCACATTGCTGACGCTCTTGTTGGCGGCGACGAGGTCGACCACCTTCTGCACGTAGGCCTGCTTTTCCTCGGCAGAGACCTTGGACGGGTCGGTGATCATCGGCGACGCCCAGTACTCGGTGTAGGCCGGCACCGGCGCGAGCTTGATGTCGGCTTTCTTGGCCACGGCGCTGGCTCTCGCGACGTCCGCGGCGATGCGGGTGATCCGGCGCAGCTCGTCGTCGGTGACGATCGGGCTGCTGGCGAAACCCCACACGCCGCTGTGGATGACGCGGACGCCGAAGCCGGCGGCGCCAGGACGCCCGCCGGCACGCGCGCCGCCGCCGCGTCCCGCGCCACCGCGACCGCCACGGCCACCGCCGAATCCGCCGCCGCCGTCGGCGCGGTCGCTGCCGCCGGTCGCGGTCACGCCGGAGCTGACGCTGCGGGTGAAGCGGACGTCGGCGTAGGAGCAGCCGGCCTTTTTCGCCTCACCGAGCACGATGTCGGCGAGACCCTTGAAGGTCGAGGTGAGCGGGTTGCCTTTTGGCGACTGCGCGATCAGCTCGCCGACGAGATCGCTCGACGCGAGCAGCAGGCTGGTGGCGCCGGTGTATTTCAGAAAGTCGCGACGGGTTGGGCTCATAAGTCTCCGGAAAAAACCACAGAGGGCGTGCTCCCCGGTTTTTGTTATACGGCCGGTGATACCGAGGTCATGTAAAAGTCTTCGACTCGAACCGCCGGGACGAGCGCGGTGCCCGGACCGTCGTAGGCTTCGCCGGTGTGGATCGGCACCGATTTGCCGACCGCCGAGATGTTGGCGAAGGCGACCAGCGGCGACATGTTCCAGCGGAAGTTCTGGACCGGCCCGGTGATCTCGCCGTTCTCGATGAGAAACAGGCCGTCGCGCGTCATGCCGGTGTTGAGCAGCGTGAGCGTGTCGACCGGCCGGAGATACCAGAAGAACGTGACCAGCAGCCCGCGCCTGGTCGTTTTGACCATGTCCTCGATCGACTGGCTGGTCCCCTCGACGACGAGGCTCATGTTGGGGCTGGCGGTTGAGGGCGCCAGCTTCTGCCGCCGCGCGGTTGCCGCATCGTAGTAGATGTTCTTCAGGACGCCTTTGTCGATCCAGGTCACCGGCTTCGCCGCCAGACCGTCGTTCATGATCGGCGTCTGCCGGAGAATCGGGTTGCCGACGTCGCTCTTCAGCGTGAAGCTGTCGCTGAACAGCTTCTGGCCGATCTTCGGGGTGCCGTCGGCGGCAACGAAGGGGCGGCCGATGCCGCCGAAATTGAAGCCGCCACCGCCGCCGCCGAATCCGGCGCCGCCGCCGCCGGCGTTGAACGCCCCCATCATCGTCGACAGCAGCCGCGCCATCGGCCGCGGTTCGATGATCGTGGTGTAGCGTCCGGGCTCAATCGCGCGCGGTTTCTGGCTCTTGAACGCCTTGTTGGCGGCGATTTCGGTGAGCTCAGCGACGCTGATCTGCGACAGGTCTTTCGCGCCGGTGATCCCCGACCAGCCCGAGCCGCCGCCGGTCGGCATACGGCAGGTGAGGACGAAGCCGGTCTCCGCGTACTGGTAGTAGCCGAACAACCCCTCTGAATTCGTGAGGCAGGTCGTCTGATACTGCTTCGGGACGAAGCCGGCGCCGAGCACGCCTTTCTTCTCGCAGATGTCGACCGACTGTTTCACCCATGCCGCGCGCTCGCCGGGACCGAAGTCGGCGGTCTTCGGCAGCACCGCGTCGACCGGGATGTAGTCCTGCGGGCCTTTCACGAGCGCCGGGAGGTTCGGGTTCTCTCGCGCCTTCTGCGCCGCGTCCTGCGCCTCGTCGACCATCGCCTTCAATGACTCGTCGTCGAACTCACGGGTCGAGGCGCTGCCTTGCTTGGCGCCGTGGCGCAGGTTGAGCGTGAGCTGCTGGTCGTACTGGACCATGTTCACGGTGATCGAAGAATTAGCCCAGCGGGTTGCCGACCGCTCGCCGCCATCGAAGCTGACTTCGACCGCGTCGGCCTTGGTCATGTTGAGGACCTTGTCGGTGAGCGCCTTGACTTCGTCGCGTGAGTAGATCATGGGTTCCGCCAGTCTATCAAAGAGGCGCGGGCGAGAAATCCGACGCCGTATCTTCTCAGTGGTGGTTCTTCTGCGCCGCCGGTCCAGGCCCGACCAGCCTCGATGCACTGGTGGGCGGCGAGGACACGATAAGAAGAAACGGGGAACGCGAAGAACGCAAGACAAGGAGTTGCTCGACCGCGTTCTCAGCGGTTTTCGGGCGCGGTGCGACGCCGTGTGCGTTCAGGTTCAAGACGCTTTTCCTGCCGATTTACCGATCAGCACGACCCTCGAGCGAGCTCATCCGGAAGTTGGCCGCGGAAAAAGCCGCTGTTTCCTGCGGTCAGGATGGCGAGCTTCTTGCGAACTCCTTCGGTGTCGGCTGAGGAGGCCGTGAACGATGATGAGCCGAACATTCTGCGCAATCACGTTGGCCGCCGCGATTGGTGGGTCCGCCCTGTTTCCCGCACCAGCGCTGGCGCGGTCGGCGGTCGTCATCCGGTTTTACGATCGCGATCACCGGGACTATCACCGCTGGAACCGGGACGAGGATCAGCGCTACAGGGCGTACCTCGCCGAACGGCACCGTCGGTATGTCGCGTTCCAGAGGGTGAACCGGCAGCGCCAGAGTGAGTACTGGCGGTGGCGTCACGAGCACGAGGGGAGATAGGCAACTAGCAATCTTGTCGGAGCACCTCCGCCGGGTCGATGCGGGAGGCGCGGTAGGCGGGACGCCAGGCGGCGGCGCCGACGGTGCCGAGGTTCACGGCTGCGGCAACCAGCGGGAAATGCGACGAGCGCGGCTATGATGTGCGGATGCCGGAGGTGGTGGCGATCACCCGGGCGGTCAGCCCGGCGCTCGGGGACTGCGAGCTGACGTGTCAGCCGCGCGTGCCGATCGACGTCGAGCTGGCTCGCGCCCAGCACCAAGCCTACGAGCAGGCGCTCGCGGCGGCCGGCTGTCGAGTGGAACGGCTCGACGCAGACGAAGCGATGCCCGACTCCGTTTTCGTTGAAGACCTGGCGGTCGTCCTCGACGAGCTCGCGATCCTCACCAGGCCCGGCGCCGACTCGCGCCGGCAGGAGATGCCGGCGATCGCGGCCGCACTCGCCGCCTATCGTCCGCTACATGCGATCGAGCCGCCGGCGACGGTGGACGGCGGCGACGTGCTGGTGGCAGGTCGTCACGTGTTCGTCGGCGAGTCTACCCGGACGAACAGCGCCGCCGCGGCGCAAATGCGCCAGCTGCTCGAGCCACTCGGCTATACCGTCGTCCAAACAGACGTGCGCGGCTGCCTGCATCTCAAGTCGGCGGTCACGGCGCTCGACGATCACCGGTTGCTCGTCAACCCGTCGTGGATCGACGCGGCCGCCTTCGCGGGCTTCACGCTGGTGGAGATCGTGGCCGACGAGCCATCGGCGGCCAACGCGCTGCGGCTCGCCGACCGGATCATCGTGGCGGCGGCCTTTCCGCGGACCGCCGATCGCGTGGCGGCGCTCGGCCTCCGCGTCGAGCGGGTGGAGGCGAGCGAGCTCGCGAAAGCCGAAGGCGCCGTCACCTGTTGCAGCCTCATCGTTGCAGGAGCACGGACATGAAATCGATTTGGCAGGACGAGGCGCGCCGCGAGCTCACCGATCGTGTCGGCGCCCTGACGCCAGACCGTCGCGCCGAATGGGGACGGTTCAGCGCGCCGAAGATGGTGTGCCATCTCGCGGACGCCCTGAAGATGGCGATGGGGGATCTGAAGGTCGCACCGAAGCGGCTGCCGATCCGGTATCCGCCGTTGAAGCAGCTGATCATCTACGCTGCTCCTTTTCCGAAGGGCACGCCGACCGCGCCGGAGCTGCTGGTGCGCCAGCCGTGCGAGTGGGCGAACGACGTCGCGGACGTGCAGGACCTGCTGGCGCGCGCCGGCTCAGCCCGTACTACCGACGGGTGGCCCGATCATCCTGCGTTCGGCAAGCTCTCGAAGCGAGCCTGGGGCGTGCTGATATACCGGCACATGGATCATCACCTGCGCCAGTTCGGCGCGTGAAACGACGATCACCGCAGACACCGCTGAACACGCCGAATCGATCTGGTTCTGCGGGTTCGGCGAGTTCCGCGTTGTACGTCTTCGGAGGCAGCACATGGACGAGACACGGGCGTTGTTGCGCCACATGGTGGCGACCGTAGCCTATCGGGGCGGGAAGGCGGTGCGCGGCGCGCCGGCGAGCTTCGCGTCCTTCAGCGGCGACAGCTCGGATCGCACCGCTGCCCGGATTCTCGCGCACATCGGCGATCTCTACGACTGGGCGCTGTCGCAGGTGCAAGGGGCCGAGGCGTGGCACGAGTCGACGCCGCTCGAGTGGGACCGCGAGGCGGAACGCTTCTTCGCCGCATTGCAGCGGTTCGACGCCTATCTCGCCTCTGACGCGCCGTTGGCGGTGACGCCGGAGCGACTGTTCCAGGGCGCGATCGCCGACTCGCTGACGCACGTCGGCCAGATCGCGATCCTGCGCCGGTTGGCGGGCGCGAAGATGAAAAGCGAGAACTATTCGAGAGCGGAGATCGTCGCCGGCCGCGTCGGCCGCGAGCAGACCGCGCCGAAGCGCGAATTCGACTGAGAGGAAGCGGCGCTCCCTTCCTTTCCAAATCGTAATAGGCTGTAGAAAAACGGCACGCCTTGGGGGCCCGATTCGCCTCCTGTGAACGCTGGAGTGCGTCCGGGGGGCTGGAGGCGATTTTGCGGCAGCATTCGCGCCATGAGCGAGCGCGAAGCCTTCGGACCCAACCTGCGCCGCATCCGGGTGCAGCGAGGCATCTCGGTCCACGACATCACGGCGGACACCAAGGTCAGCGCGGCGCTGTGGGAAGGGCTCGAGCGCAACGACTTGACCCGCTGGCCGTCCGGCATCTATGCGCGTTCGTACGTGCGCAGCTACGCGAAAGCCATCGGCGTCGATCCGGAAGCGACGGTCGACGAATTCTGCCGCTGGTTCCCCCAGGGCGATCGCCGCGCCGAGATCGTGATCCGCGGCCACGCTGAAATCATCGGCCACATGGATCTGCAATGGCGCGATCATCTACCGCCGTCGGTCGCCGAGGGCGATCGGCGCGCCGGCGCGGCGGACTCGGCTCCGCCGGCCAGGGCGCGCCACTCGCCAGCCGCCGCGTTCAGCCAGGTCTTCGGCCGTCTCCGCGCGCTGCTGCGGGCCTAGAAGACCGAGCGCTTCACGCGAACGCGGCGTTGATGGCGGCGCTGTCGGTAAACTCTCGGAACGCGACGACTCGGCCGTTCCGGAAGGTAAAAACCATCACGAAGTCAGACTCGAAAGTCCTGCCGGTCGCCTTCGCGGTCGCCCGGTAGCTTCCGATCGCAACAACGGTGTCGCCTTGGGCGACGAGCTCGCGCGGCTCGAACTGCTGGAAATCCTCAGTTTCAGCGACCCGCTTGAAGAACTCGGCGACGCTGGCCTTGCCGGTGCGCGCGCCCGAGAACGGCACGTAGTTGGCGGTGCCGATGACCGGCTGCCAGTGAATCTCGTCGGCCATCATCTCGAGCAGCGCCGCGATGTCACCGCGTCCAAACGCCGCGTACGCCTCCCGGACGACCTTGGTATTCTGCGCTCCCGACATGCCTGCCTCCGCTCCTACTTACGCCCGCCAGCGGGATCCGGATTGTGGGTACCATCGGCGGGTGCGTCTCGAGGCGGTGGTGGAAATTTCGCGAGCGGTTGCCGGCACGTCTGGCCGGCTGGAGAAAACAGGACATCTGGCCGACCTCCTTGGCCGCGTCCCCCCGGACGAAGTCGCGATCGTGGTCGCGTTTCTGAGCGGCGAGCCGCGCCAGGGGCGGATGAAGATCGGCGGCGCGGTGCTCGCGGGCATGCGCGATGTTCCAGCCGCCGAGACGCCGCGCCTCGAGCTGCGCGAGGTGGACGCGTGGTTCGAACGCCTCGCGGCGATCTCCGGCGCGGGATCCTCGGCCGCCCGTTCGCAGCTGCTTCGCGAGCTGATGAGCGCGGCCACGTCCGCCGAGCAGGACTTTCTTTTCCGTCTGCTGTTCGGCGAGCTGCGCCAAGGCGCGCTCGAAGGCGTGCTCATCGACGCGGTCGCGCGTGCGTCAGGGATTCCGGCGGTGCGGATCCGTCGCGCGGCGATGCTGGCGGGCGACCTGGCGCCGGTGGCGGGCGCGGCGCTCGCGCACGGCGAAGCCGGCCTGACGCCGTTTGCGCTGACGCCGTTTCAACCGGTGCGGCCGATGCTCGCCGATTCGGCCGATGATGTCGGCGGCGCGCTGGCGGGCCTGGGCGAGGCCTCGCTCGAGTACAAGCTCGATGGCGCGCGCATCCAGGTTCACAAGCTGGACGACGAGGTCCGCGTCTATTCGCGAAACCTGCGAGAAGTGACCGCCGCCGTGCCTGAGATCGTCGCTGTCGCGCGCGCGACGCCGGCGCGCGCGCTGGTCCTGGACGGCGAGGCGATCGTGCTGCGACCCGACGGGTCGCCGGTCCCGTTTCAGGAAACGATGCGGCGATTCGGCCGCAAGCTCGACGTGGATCGGCTGAAGGAGGCGCTGCCGATCACGCCGGTGCTGTTTGACGCCCTGTATCTCGACGGCCAGCCGCTGGTCGACGAGCCGCTGACGCGGCGGGTGGGGCTGCTGGCGGAGCAGGTCCCGGCGGCGAATCTGGTGCCGCGCCTCTTCACCTCCGATCCCGGGGCCGCGGCCGCGTTCGTGCGGCAGGCGCTCACGATCGGCCACGAAGGGGTGATGGCGAAGGCCGTTGACGGCACCTACGCTGCCGGACGCCGTGGCCAGGCATGGCTGAAGGTGAAACAGGCGCGCACGCTGGACCTGGTGGTACTGGCGGCGGAGTGGGGCAGCGGCCGCCGTCGCGGCACGCTCAGCAACCTGCACCTCGGCGCCCGTGACGCCGCGCGCGGCGGCTTCGTGATGCTCGGCAAGACGTTCAAGGGGCTGACCGACGAGATGCTGGCCTGGCAGACCGGGAAGTTTCTCGAGCTCGAAATCGGCCGCGACGACCACACGGTGTTCGTGCGGCCGGAGCTGGTGGTCGAGATCGCCTTCAACGACGTGCAAGCGAGCCCGCAGTATCCCGGTGGCGTGACGCTCCGCTTCGCGCGCGTGAAGCGATATCGCGCCGACAAGACCGCCGCCGAAGCCGACACGATCGCGGCGGTCGAGGCGATCCACCGGCAGGCGCTCGGGCGGTCAGCGAACCGGTGATAGGATTCGCCCGGCGTCAGCCGAGCGTCATGTCTACCACCCTCGCCCGCAGCATAGGCCTGACGCAGGCTACCGCCATGGTCGTCGGCACCATCGTTGGTTCGTCGATCTTCGTTCAGCCGTCAGAGGTCAGCAGGGCGGTGCCGTCGTTCGGCGGCATGCTGCTGGTGTGGATCGCGGCGGGGGCGTTGACCTGGTTCGGTGCCAGCGTTTGCGCGGAGCTGTCGTCGGCCTATCCGAAGACCGGCGGCGTTTACGTCTTCCTGCGCGAAATGTTCTCGCCGGCCGCCGGATTCCTCTGGGGCTGGGCCATGTTCTGGAGCATGCACTCCGGGATCATCGCCGCGATCGCGATGGTGTTCGGCCGCTACACGGCGACGATCGTGCCGCTCAACGATCTCGGCATCCGCCTCGTCGCGGTCGGGGCGATCGCCGTTCTCTCGGCGGTCAACTACGTCGGCGTCCGGCCGGGCAGCACGGTGCAGACGGCGCTGACGATCGCGAAAATCGGCGCGATCGGCGTACTGCTGATGCTGTTGTTCGCGATCGGCACGCCGCACCTGCCGACGCCGCTCGGAGCGATCGCGCCGCGCGGGTTCCTACGAGCGCTGGTCGCCGGCCTGTTCGCGTTCGGCGGCTGGCACATGGTGACCTACGCCGCGGAAGAGACCCACAACCCGGAACGGATTATTCCCCGCGCGCTCATGCTCGGCACCGCCGTCGTCGTCGGCATCTACCTGGCGCTCAACAGCGCCTATCTGCTGGTGCTGCCGTTCGACGCCGTCCTGAAGTCGACCCACATCGCGTTCGACGCGACGCTGGCGACTGCCGGACCACGGGCGGCCTCGGCGATCTCGGTGCTGGTGATGGTGTCGTCGTTTGGCGCCATCAGCGGCATCATCCTCGCCGGGCCCCGCGTCTACTACGCGATGGCCGAGGACGGGCTGCTGTTCAAATGGATGGGTGCCGTCCACCCGCGGCACAAGACGCCGTATCTCGCCATCGCGGTGCAGGGAATCTGGTCGTCGCTGCTGGTACTGACCGGCACCTACGGAGTGATCGTCTCGCGCGTCGTCTACACCGAGTGGATCTTCTTCGGCGCGCTGGCGCTCGGCACCATCGCGCTCCGCCAATCGCGCGGCTATGCGCCGGCGTTCCACGCCTGGGGCTTCCCGTTCGTCCCGATCGTGTTCGCGCTGGTCTGCCTCGCCATCGTTCTCAACCAGATTGCGACCGATCCGCGCGAGAGCCTCATCGGCCTCGGGCTGGTCATCCTCGGCCTCCCGGTCTACTACGTCTGGAGACGCACTCATGCCCGTGATTGATTTCCACAACCACTACTATCCACCGCACTACATGAAGGCGCTGCAGTCAGGCCAGAGCAGCGTCCGAGTGACGATCGACGGCGACGGCAATCCGAACCTGCACTATCCGGGAGACTACAACGTCGCGGTCCGCGGCCATCGCGATCTCGCCTACCGAGAGGAGGTGCTGGACCAGCACGGTGTCACCATGCAATGCGTGACCCTGACGACGCCGGGAACCCACGTCGAGACGCCGGAGACGGCGGTGCGGTTGGCGACGATGGTGAACGACGAGTTCCAGGAAGCGATGGAGACGCGCGGCGCCCATTTCACGGCGCTGGCGACCCTGCCGCTCAACGATCCGAAGGCGGCGCTGAACGAGTTCCGCCGTGCGACCGGCGAGCTCGGGATGCGCGGCGCGATGCTGTTCAGCAACATCAACGGCGTCGCGCTCAGCGACGAACGTTTCTGGCCGATCTACGAGGCCGCCGACGACATCGGCGCGGTGATGTACATCCACCCGGAGCACCCGGTGAACGTCGACATGATGCAGGAATTCTGGCTGATGCCGCTGGTCGGGTTCCTGTACGACACCACGCTGGCGGCGGCCTCGCTGACGTTCAACGGCGTGCCGGAGCGCTTCCCGAAGATCAAATGGGCGCTGTGCCATCTCGGCGGCACGATTCCGTATCTGGTCGAGCGGCTCGATCGCGGCTTTCACAACTTCAAAGACTGCCGCGCCAAGATCGACCGCCCGCCGAGCACGTACCTGAAGGAGTTCTACTACGACACGGTGAACTTCAATCAGGGCGCGCTCGCGCTCGCGATCGACTTCGCCGGCGCCGATCACATCCTGGCCGGGAGCGACTACCCTCATCAGATCGGCAGCATCCCGCTGATGCTCGAAGCGATCGACAAGCTGCCGGTGACCGAGGAGCAGCGCGAGGGGATCCGCTGGAAGAACGCGGCGGCGCTACTTGGGCTCGGCGGGCGGGTCAGGTAGGGTCGGAAGGGCAGGAAGGGCAGCAAGGGCTGGAGGGACGATGAACGCGCAGGTAAGGCGAGTGGGTCGGGTGGGCCGGGCCAGCTTGGCCGTGGTCCTGTTTGTTTCGGTCGTCTCAGGCTTTCCGCCCTCGCTCCGCTCACACGCCGCGGAGCTGCGTCGAAACCAAGACGAGGCGCCAAGCGCGAAGGCTGGTGGCCGGAAACCTGCGCAACGCCCGGAAATGACGCGCGTGCCCCAGTTCGAGAACGATCGTGCGGTCTCGTGGAAGAGCGTCATCCCTCCGCACACCGAATCGACGCTGCACCGTCACGATCGCTACCGTACGGTGATCGGGGTTGTCGGCGGCGACCTGACGACGATGGATCCTCAGGGGAAAAAAACCGTCACGCACTACGAGACCGGCAAGGCGTACTGGCAACAACCGATGCCGCCGGGCGCGATGCACAAGGACGTCAATGAGACCGGCAAGACGATCGAGTTGATCGTGGTCGAAGCGAAGTAGATGATCGGAAGGCCATATGCGATACGTTGGATACACGGCGCTGGCGCTGTGGATGCTGCTGCCGGGGACGGCGCCCGGCGATGCCGCCGCGCAGTTCATGGGGGATGAAGGACGCCGCGATTCTCTCCAGTCACCTCAGCGGGTTGGACGAGTGGGTGACTGACCTGAGGGTGAAGTTGTATCCCGACGACGACCACTGGGTCATGCTGGAGAAGAACACGGCGGTGGCCCAGGATATCCGCAGGTTCGTCGACGACAAGGAGTTCCCGAAAGAGTCCATCGACCGCGCGCCGTGAGGCCGTACCACCGGAGGCGTAGCCTATCGCTGGACAGACCACGGCGGCCGGATGAGCAGGTTCGGATCCGCGCCCGGTTTCGGCACGAACTTCTGCGTGCGTCCGTACTGGTTGTCGCCGCCGTAGAGCATGCCGCTCGAGTCGACCGTGAAGGTGTGGACCTCGAGGTAGCCGTCCGGCAGCTCCTTTGGCACCATCCAGGTGTAGAGATGGTTCCCGTGGAAGTCGAGCTTCGTGAACCGCAGTGGGTTGAGGTCGGTCACCCAGAGGCTGTCATCGTTGACGATGATGTCGAGCGGCAGCGAGAAGCCTGGGAACGCTTCGACGAAGTCGATCGTTCGGGGATCAGCGGTGGTCTTGAAGACGTTGATGCGGCCCCCGGAGCGATCGAGCGCGAAGATCCGCCCTTCCGGGCCCACGGCGATCGCGTGCACGCCGCTGAACTGGCCGGGGCCCCTGCCGAATCCGCCGAACTCCGAGAGGTAGTGCATCTCGCGGTCGAGAATCATCACCCGATGGTTGTCGAGGCCGTCGGCGATGAGAATCCGGCCGTCGGGCAGAAAGGCGACGTCCTGCGGCTTGCCGAAGTGCGTGCCGTCCTTGCCTTGCACGTTCTTCTCGCCCAGAGTCGCGAGCAGCTGGCTGCCGTCGTTCGAGAAGACATAAATCGTGTTGAAGGTTTCGTTGACGACCCAGACGCGATGCTGCGGGTCGTACGGACTGATCCGCAGCCGATGTGGGCCCGGGCCGGACGAGCCCTGGCAGAGAGAATCCCACTGCGTCCACCGTTCCTTGACGCGGCCGTCGGCGTCAAGGGTGTAGAGGCAGTTCTGCCAGACGCGGCCGGCGGTCGCGGTAAGCACGTTGACACCGATCGATCCCGCAAACCCGGCAAACGCCGCAGGCACCGGGTTGGGCAGGCGGAACTCCCCGCGTTGCGCGACGAAGATGCGGTTGGGCGATTCCGCGAAGACCCCGGAGTTGCCACCGAAGGTGAACCCGGGCTCCGAGAACGGCTTGTGCCATCCGCGGACGATGTCGTACGGGCTCGGCCCGACCGGGCCCGAGATCACGCCCGGAGGGGACTGCGCCAGCAGCGCCGTCACGCCAGCGATCAGCGACAGGAGTGTTGCCGCTCGTACGGCGGCTCTTCGGCCGGTGGTGGTCATCACTTTCCTTTGTACTGCGGTGGCCGGCCTTCGGCCTCTGCGCGCCGGCCTTCGATGAAGTCCTCGGTCCGGTAGAGGGCGCTGTACTGGGCGCCGAGCTTCGACAGCGCATCGGCTTCCACCGGATCGACATACTGGTGCGCGGATGCCAGGGTGGCCTTGATCGACAGCGGCGCGCACGCGGCCATCTTGCGCGCCATCGCCACACCGGCCTCGAGCGCCGCCGCGGGCGTCGGCGCGATCTGCTGCGTGACGCCGATCCGGTACGACTCCTCCGCACTCCAGTGGTCGCCGGTCAGGATATAGCGCATCGCGTTGCCCCAGCCCGCCTCGCGGACGAAGCGCACGGTGGCGCCGCCGCCGGGAAAGCGAGCGTGCGTGTTCTCGTCCTGCCCGAACCGCGTATTCGCTGCGGCAACACGGACATCACCCGCCAGATAGATCTCGTGTCCAAGGTTCCAGGTATCGCCGTGCGCCACTACGACGACCGGCTTCGATCGGCGCGGTTGCCCGTTGCCGAGCACGTCGATCGCCGGCGCCGTGCCTGCCGCGCGTTGTCCGGCGATGATGCCCGCCTGCGACGCATCGACGTCGATGCCGCGCGAGAAATGCTCACCGTGACCGAACAGCACGAGCGCGCGCAGCGACGGGTCGTGCTCGTATTGATAGAAGATTTCGCCCAGCCGCGCCCGCGACGGCGGATCGAGCCGGTTCTGGATGAACGGGCGGTTGAGGCCGACGAGCACGATGTCGCCGCGGCGCTCGGCGGTGATGGTCACCAACGGGCCGAGCGGTACGTCCTCCAGCCTGGTCTGAGGCGCCGCCGCCGGCGCTTGCCCCTGCACGCGAGCGGTGGCGGCGACGGCGAGCAGGCCGGTGCCCTTGAGGAGCTCGCGGCGTCCGAGTGTCTTCGACGGTGTGTTCTGCATAGGTCCTTCTGTGCGCGATGTTGCTGTGAACCCGCGCCGGCCGCAAGTAGTAAATTAGTGGCGTCAGCCCGTTCTGCCTCGGCGCGATGACCTTCGGTGAGGACCGGGGCGCGGCGGCAATTTCATCGACACCGCCAACGTCTATACCAAAATGCAGTTTCTGAATGTGGCCAGCGTGTTCTCGCAGGGCGGCACCACCGTCAACGGCGAGAAGTTCACGGTCTGGCCGCTGGCACCGACGAGCGATGCGGAAAGGTACTAGCAAGGCAGCAAGGCAGGAAGGCAG
>DATASG010000243.1:0-13322 GCA_036269295.1 Vicinamibacterales bacterium
TTCTGCGTCTATGTCCGAAAAGCCGGTTGACTGAGCGTCACCGGTCGAAGGGTGTCTCAGTAATTAAGAATTCTGAATTTGGAATTTGGAATTCGTCGCGAATTCCAAATTCCTAATTCTCAATTCTTAATTCCGAGCCAAGCGCCTCGTCGTAGACGCCGCGGATGCGCGGCACGATCACGCCCCAGTCGTGGCGCCGGGCCATCGCCCGTGCGCGCGCCACGTGGTCCGGCGTCGACGGCGCGAGCGCGCGCTGCAGCGCCTCGGCGTAGTCCTCAGGAGCCTCCGATCTCGACATCTCCGCCAGCCGCCAGTGCTCGCCGGCGCGGCTGGTCCCTTCGCCGGGCAGCGCCGCCACGCGCAGACCGGCCGCGAGCGCTTCGAGCAGCAGGATCGAGAAGCTCGCCTTTCGAGCGCCGAGCGCAAAGCAATGCGCCGACGCGTACAGATCGGCGCGCTCCGCCCACACCGGGCCGAGAAAAACCACGCGCGACGCGATCGACGGCGGCAGCCGGCGTGTCCGGGTCTCGTACTGCGCCCGCTCAGGGCCCTCGCCGGCCAGCAGCAGCCGCAAGGCCGGCTGATCTCGAGCCAGCCGCGCGAAGGCGTCGATCACCACGTCGATGCCGTTGCGGTGCTCGAGGCGAGCCACGCTCAGGACGTTGGTCATGCCGTCGGTGAACCGCGGCAGCGGGCGCCCGGCCTGGAACGCGTCGCAGTCGACCCCGTTGCCGATGATCGTGCTGTCGAAGCGGGCGTAGCGTGCCATCGCGTCGCGCGCCGACTCGCTCACCGCGATCACCCGCGTCATCCGCCGCATCACGTAGCGGTACCAGGGCGCGATCAGGCTTCGCTTCCAGGTGTGGGTGAAGTAGCTGTGAATCGTGCCGACGATGGGGCCGTCGAACGTCCACAGCGCCCATGCAGGCAGGCCGATGTCCACCGGGGCGTGGATGTGCAGCAGGTCGAAGCGCTCCCGCGCGAACAGCCGGCGCAGCGCCCCGTAGGCCGACGGCGTGAGCGTGGCCTGCGACGACGAGCCTTCGCCGGTGACGCGGATCGAACGCGCCGGACGCAGCACGTGCTCGTCGTCCTTCGGTCCGTGCCAGCTGTCGTGGGCGACGTGCGGGACGATGATGCGGACGTCGACCGGGGCCGAGCCGTCGCCCGGCGACTCCAGGTGTCGCCGCAGGTTGAGGATGTGCTCCTGCTCGCCGCCGAGCGTCGGAAAATAGTTCTCGCAGAGGATCCCGACCTTCACGCGTCGCCGACCCGCACGAAGGTGAAGCCGCGGTGCTTCAACTCCCGGATGATCGCGGGCAGCGCGGCCAGCATCGGCTGCACGTCGGGCTGCGGCTCGCTGCCGCGGCCGTCGTGCAGCAGCAGCACCATGCCGGAGCGCGCCAGGCGCGTGGCGCGCCGGACCAGCACTGAAGGGTCAGGGCGATCGGTGTCCCATACGCCGCGGCTCCACGCCCACAGCGTGAGACCGCGCCGGCGGGCGACCGCAAACACCCCGCGCGACTTGAAGCCGTGCGGCGTCCGATAGACGGGCGCCGGCGTCACCCCGAGGCGCTCGAGCACGCGCGTCACACCCGACACCTGTTGCTCGATCGCATCGGCGGCCGCGCCGGCCAGCTTGGCGTGGTTCATCCCATGGATGCCGACCGCGTGCCCCTCGTCCCGGGCGCGCCGCACGATCTGCGGGTGCCGTTCGACGCTGGTGCCGAGGACGAAGAATGTCGCCGGGACCCCTTCGGCGGCGAGGATGTCGAGAACCTTGGCGGTCGCCGGGCTCGGGCCATCGTCGAACGTGAGGGCGCAGCGCCGGACGCCGGTCGATGACGGCAGGTGCCACCGGATCCGGCCGAGCGGGTCGAAGGCCGGCAGGCGACGGAACGCCTGATCGAGGCCAACCGCCGCCAGGGAAACCAGGCCCACGAGCCGGAGCCACAACGGTGCGGGCGCCGACAGCACCGTCCCGGCCGCGGCGAGGACAGCCAGCGTCATCACGACGCGAAAGATCCAATTGCGCAGCGGCGCACCCACGCCGATGATTGTACTTTGCACGCCATCTGGCTCACCGTCGCAAACAGCGTCGCACGCCTGTCGACCGCCAACCCCGGCTACGCTGCCGCGGCGTTCCTGCTCTACGTCGTCAGCCTGGTCATCGCCGGGGCGCGATGGCGCGGCTTCCTGCGCGCGCTCGGCGGCGAGGTGTCGGTCATGCGCGCGACGCTGGCGACGATGGGCGGGATCGCCGCCGGCAACCTGACGCCGTCGCCGGGAGGTGAAGCCTGCCGCATCGGCCTGGTACGCCTCGGTGGGCGCGCCACCTGGCGCGAGGCGACCATCGCCGCGGTGTGGGATCGACTGTCGGAGCTGCCGCCGATCCTGGTGCTGGCGGCAATGTCGTTGGTCGCGGTTCGGCACCTTGCCTTGGCCGGGCGGACATCCGCGGTCGTCGCCGGCATCTCGCTGGCGCTGGTGATCGTCGGCCTGGCGCTGTGGCGCCTGGTTCCCAAGGCGAAGAGCCGAGGGCGCCGAGGCTGGCGCCGCTCGGGATTCGCGTTGGCAGGCTGGCGAGAACGTCTGGCGGTCGATCGGGTGCGCCCCTCGCTGTTCGCCGCCGGCGTCGGCTACTCGAGCCTGCTGTGGCTTCAGGACGTTCTGCGTCTGGGGTGCGCGACGCTGGCCTTCGGCGTGGTGCTCTCACCGACGAAGATCGCGACGCTGTCGATCCTCGCGATGCTCGGCGGAATCGTGCCGGCGATCGCGGGGCTCGGGCCGGTCGAAGGCGGTCTCCTGGCGGGGTTGATGGCGTTCGGCGTCGATCTGCCGACAGCGGCGGCGGTAACCGCGCTCGAGCGCGCGATCTCGTACGGGTTCAGCACCTCGGCCGGGGCGATGGTGATTGCCTTGATGGGCGGGCGTTCGGTCTGGAGCGCCGTCCGCGAGCGCTAGATCAACACAAGGACACAGAGGACGCAAAGGCGAAGGAGGAGTTCAACGCGCACGGACACCCTTCGACCGAGCTACACACCAGACAAAAACACCGACGCCGCGCGCTCCTGCGCGACCGGCACCGTGACGCACGCCGGCCGCCTCACGGGCGCGGCGAGCGTGTCGCGGTACAGGCTCATCAGCTGCCGCAGGAAGCCGGTGGCTTCGGCGACGCTCATCTTGCTCTCGCCCGCCGTCCGTCCCACGAACACGTAACCGACCTCCGCGAGCCGGCGCGGCTGCGATCGCACGAACAGCTCGAGGCCGATCTTGAATCCCTTCACCGACGTCCGGAATTCGTCGAGCCTGGTGCGCCGGACCAGGAAAAACCCCGACATCGCGTCGCGCACCGGCGTCAGCGGACGCGCCAGCCAGCAGCCGGCCCGCGACAACAGCCAGCGGCCGATCGGAAAATTCGAGGTGCCGCCGCCGCGCACGTAGCGGCTCGCCACCACTAGGTCGAAGCCGTCCTCGATGGTGCGAAACAGCTTCGGCAGCAGTTCCGGCGGATGGCTCAAGTCGCCGTCCATCACGCCCACGACTTCGGTTCGCGCCGCCGCGAAGCCCTCGAGCACCGCGGTGCCAAGCCCGAGTTTCCCGGCGCGGTGAATCACCCGCACCCGGCGCTGGCGCGCCCACTGGTCGGCGAGCGCGCCGGTCCCGTCGGCGGAGTTGTCGTCGACGATGACGACCTCGAGCGCGAGGCCCTCCCGATCGCAGGCATCGAACAGCCGCTCGAGCAGCACGCCGATGCGATCGCGCTCGTTGTAGGTCGGGATCACGATCGTGAAGTCGGCCGGCAGGTGCGAAGTCATGGCACCGCCCTGGACGCGGTGCGCGTCAGATCGGGAAACAGCTCGCGCAGCGTCGTGTCCACGCGCACGCCGGCGTCGAGCGCGTGTTCGATGATGTCCGGGATCCGTTCGTCACCCGCCGCAAGCCGGACGCGGAAGCCCTCGACATCCGGACAGCTGTCGCGGCCTTCGCGCCACACCTCGCGCGCCCTGTCATGCTGGTTCAACCGCCAGTAGCCGTCGCCGAGCGCGATCAGGATACGCGGCGCGTACCGGACCTGCGGATAGGCGGCCGACAGCCGCCGCGCGATCTCGAGATCGGCGACGCCCTTGTCGGTGCGATGAAAGATGAACTGGTCGTAGTAGAGGTTGACGAGGCCGCGAACCAGATACGCCAGCGGCGTCGGCTCGAGGGCGATGGCGCGAGTCAGCGCATCGAGGGCGTCGCGGCCAAGCAGGGCGCGGCGGAAGGACCCGGCCACCGGCACCTTGTCGACGGTGGCCAGCGCCAGGTTCACGTAGCGGTTGGCGCCGCCGCGAGGATCCCTGGCGAGGCGCTCGAACAGCTTGATGCTGCGATCGTAGGCACCGGTGTCGATCACCAGCTGGCGGTACTCGGCGCCGAGACGCAGACTCGCAGGATCCTGGGCCAGACGAGCCTCGAGCTCGTCCATCTGACGGTTGACGCCAGGCGTCACAGCGCTGAGAAGAAAAACCAACAGAAATGTCATCACGCCCGCATCACGCTCGAAGGCAGCACCATGTCACGCAAAGACGACAGAACGCCACCAGCAACGGACATTACGCGTAGCACCGGGCGTCATCCTCCCCCGGAAAGCAAGACCTGTGCTCGCCGGCCCCTCATTGTGCCCGATCAACGCTCGAATCGCACCTGCAGTCTGTATTGGCGGAACTGCGAGTTGTAAAAGGATCCGAAGGCGGGCGAGCTGATGTTGGCCTGGACGTCGGCCGGCAGAAACGCGTTGAAGGCGTTATAGGCGCGCACGCCGATCCACGGCTGCAGCTTGAAGATCTTGAAGCGGTGCTCGAGGCCGAGATCGACGCGGAGATAATTCGGCATCCGCTGGGTATTGCGCGGCCCGACAAAATCCAGTGACGCGTCAACCAGCGAGTAGGGCAGGCCGGTGCGCCAATCGGCGACGGCGTTGATCAGCCAGGTCGCGGCGGGCAGGAAGCGGCCGCGCGCCAGGAATCGATGCGGGACGTCGGTCGGCAGCGGACCGTAGCTGGCCGGCTGGACCAGCGGCCAGATCATCGTGTCGAAATAGGTCGCGAACGAATTGAGGTCGCCTTCGGCGAGCGAGCGGGAGTAGGTCGCGGTCAGATCGGCGCGGCTCGAGTGGCTGACGTGAACGCCGACCTCGAGATCGCGGTAGATGGAGCGGCCGTCGGAGTTGAGCCGTACCTCGCCGAGGCCGCCCGGCTGCAGCGCGTCGAGCATCAGCTCGCGGCTGCCGATCCGATCGAGGAAGCTGGCGTGCACCGAGAACGACGGCTTCCACCGGTACTCGTAGGTGACATCCCAGGTCGCCGCTCTCGCCGTCAGCAGGTGCGGATCAACGGCGTCGACGAAGCGCACCGGCGGCCCGAGCGGCGTCACCCCGTCGTCGGCGAAGCGGGTGTCGGTGAAGGTCTCGTACTGCCCGTAGGCAAAGGCGCCGGCCGCCGAGGGCGTGCGCTCGAAGAAGAGGCCGTAGCCGCCGCGCAGCACCGAGCTGCCGGCCTCGTTCAGCAGCAGCGCGGCGCCGATCCGCGGCGTCACGTTCCATCGGGCGACGACGCCGTCGCGATCGACGCGGGTGCCGAATTCGACGTACCAGCGCGAGTTCGGCTGCACGCGATCCTGGGCGTAGAGCGCGACGTCGGTGGTCTGCAGCGTCTGCACCGACGGCGCCGAGGCATCGAGGCGCCGCGCCAGTGTGCCGTTCGACCGCTCGATCAGAAACGGACGGCTCTCGCTGGTGCCGTCGTACTGGTTGACCAGCAGGTCGAGACCGACCTTGAACAGGTGCAGGCCGGTCGGTCCCTTGGCCGAGCCCGACGCCGTCTGGATGAACTGAAACGTGGTCGGCGATCGGTACTGGGTGTTGAAGAAGTTGCCGAGCGTCGTCTCGGGCAGCAACTGCATCGGCGCCGTGCCCTGCGGCAGCACCGACGCCTGGTAGCCGCGGATCTGAACCGTCGATTCCGACACCAGCTTGTCGCTCCACAGCGCCCGTTCGGTGACGGTGCCCAGCATCACCCGCTCGCGGACGTCGACGGTCGCGTCCGGCGGCGTGAAGGTGCCAAGCGAGGCCATGGTCGTGATGCTCGGAAAGAAGCCGGCGGTGCCGACGAGCGAGTGCTTCGAGGTGAGGTTGGCATCGACGCGTGTAAACGAGCTGATCCAGTGCGTGACGCGGCGCTCGTCTTCCGGACGGCTCGGCACGTCGTCGCTGCTGTAGCGGTACTGCGCCGTCTGTTCGAGGAACACGCGGTTGTTGACGATCGGTCCGCCCAACTCGAAATTGGGGCCGAAGCCGGCGATACCGTTGATGTTGTAGAGATCCTCGCCGCGCTTGCTGCGGAACGATGGCATGACGTTATTGAGCCGGACGTGCCACGCGTCGCCGCCGCGGCGGGTCTGAATCACCACCAGCCCGGACGAGAAACGTCCGTACTCGACCGCGTAGGGATTCGGCATCACCGCGACCGAATCGATCGCGTCGTCTGGCAGCGTGAAGTGGACGAGGCCGAGGACCGGATCGGTGAGCGTGCTGGCGCCGATCTGGACGCCGGCCTGGGTCGGCCGTCCTCCTTTGATGCTGACGCCACCCGGGACCTCGATAACGCTCGCGAGCAGGCGCAGCGCGCCGCCGAGGCCGCTGCCGCTGGCGAGCTCGTCGGTCTCGCGGCTGCTGATCGAATCAGACGAGCCGAGCGTATCGGCCGCGGACACGATCGACGCAGGCGCCATCACTTCGACCGTCTGGGTCAGCGTCGCCAGCGGCAGGTCGAGCGACCGTTCCGCCGTCTGGCCCGACGAGACCACGATTGCGGCGCGAACCATGGCGAAGCCCTCGAGCGACGCGGTGAGCGTGTATTTGCCTTCCTGAATCGCGGTGAAGCGGAAATGTCCGTCGCCGTCGGTCAGCACCCCCGCAACTTCCTGATTCGAGGAGGTGTGGACGACGACTTGCGCGCCGCCGAGGCGGATCGTCCCGCTCTGCGTCGTCACGAACCCCTCGATCACGCCGCCACCGGCCGGCGGTTGCGCCCGCGCGATCGACGGCGCGAGCGCCACCATGCCGGCAATCAAGACAGTGAGGAATCGAAGAGAGGGGGCCACCCGATCTCATTGTGGTCCATCGGCATCATGCGATCAATTGACCAGCCAGATGATGATCGCGAGCGCCGCGCCGGCCAGCACATCGACGACGTAGTGGTAACGACCGACGATGCATGCCAGGCTGATGCTTACGGCCACCACCAACAAAATTGCACCGGCCCATGGCACCGCGCCGAGAACGGCCAGCGCCACCGCCAGCGACCCCGCGGCGTGACCGCTCGGAAAGGTGTTCGCCTGAATCGAGAAGCGCTCGACGGCCAGCAACCCGATGCCGTGGACGCCGCGGTCCGGCAGCGCCGCTGGACGTTCGAGCGCCCATGGCGGCCGCGATTGAATGATGCTCAGCGGCCCGAAGGCGCCGAACTCGGCGCTGACGACCATCGTCCAGTAGCGATTGGCCAGGTCAGCGCGGCCCGCCCACAGCAAGGTGGCGAACCCCGCCGGCAACAGCAGGAAGCAACCCATGTAGACGATCTCGAGGTAGGCCAGGCACGGACGCGGCCAGCGCGAGAAGCGCGTCGTCGGATCGCCGAGCAGCCTGATGTCCCACGCCATCAGCCAGCGCTCGAACGCCTCGGACGGGCGGCAGAAAAAACGGCCGGACAGGTAGTAGCCGACGAGGATGACCGCGGCCGGCGCCCAATCGCGCACCGCGGAAGTCCCGTTGCGCGCGAGGGCCAGAATCGCCGCGCACATGAAGACGCCGATCGCCGTGATCGGGATTCGGCGTCCGGCCGGCAGAGGACGCAGCCACGCGATCGCCGTCAGCGCCGCGAAATAGACGAAGGACACCCATTCGGAAGATCGCATGTCGAGCAGCGGTAATGCTAACGTATGTGACGTGGCGGCCAGCTTCACCTACGTCGACTACCCGCACCCGCACGTCGAGCGGGGCCGGCGGATCCTTGCGGCGCATCCGGAGCTTCGCGCGCTGGCGAAGCCGTTTCCGGTGACGGCGCTGTGGGTCTCGGCGCTCGTGATCGCGCAAATGGCGCTCGCCGTTCTGATCGGGCATCGCCCGTGGTACGTATGGCTGCCGGTAGCATACGTGGTGGGCGCCACCATCGACCACGCGCTCTGGGTGTTGATTCACGACTCCTGTCACAACCTGGTCTTCGGCTGGCGCACCGGCAACCGTCTGGTCGCGCTGGTCGCCAACGTGCCGTTCGTGTTTCCGTCGTCGATGTCGTTCTGGAAGTACCACCTGCTCCACCACGGCCATCTCAACGAAGCCGACTTCGACGCCGACGTGCCCGGCGTGACCGAGTCGCAGTTGATAGGCGGCTCGCGCGTGCTCAAGACGATGTGGCTCTCCGCGTTCGCGCTGGTGCTGGGAACGATCAGACCAAGCCGGTTGAAAGTGCCTCTGGTCGACGGCTGGACGGTCGTGAATTTCGTCACCCAGGGTGCGGTGGTCGCCGCGCTGGTGATCGGGTTTGGCTGGCCGCCGGTGTGGTACCTGGCCACGTCGTCGCTGCTCGCGGTCGGGCTGCATCCGCTCGGCGCCCGATGGATCCAAGAGCACTACGTCTTCGCGCCGGGACAGGAAACGTATTCGTACTACGGACCGCTGAATACGGTCGCGTTCAACATCGGCTATCACAACGAGCATCACGACCTGATGACGATTCCCTGGTCACGACTCCCACGGGTGCGCGCGACGGCGCCTGAGTTCTACGATCATCTCTACGCCCACCGGTCGTGGACGAAGCTGCTCCTGAGATTTCTGCGCGACCGCAACGTGACGCTGTTCAACCGCATCGTCCGCGCCTCCCACGGGCGGACAGCGCCGGCCGCGGCGGCGGATGCGCCGCCGGCGCCGGCGCCGAGCCGGTGACGGCCCCGACTCGCGTGCTGCACATTCGCCCGGTCCGCACCCGCCGTGAGCGCCGCCGTTTCATCGACTACATGTACGAGCGCAACGCCAGCGACCCGCACTGGGTGCCGCCGCTGTGGCTCGGCGAAGCCGATCGCATCAACCCGAAGAAGAACCCGTTCTTTGCCCACGCCGAGATCGAGCTGATGCTGGCCTGGCGCGGCGACCGCGTCGCCGGCCGGATCGCCGCGATCGACGATCGCCTCCACCGCGAGGCGCACCAGGACAACGTCGCCCTGTTCGGATTCTTCGAGGCCGACGACGCGGACGCGGCCGCGGCGCTGCTGAACGCGGTCGAGGGCTGGGCGGCGGCGCGGGGGCGCGGGCACGTCCGCGGACCGATCAGCCCATCGATGAACGACATGTGCGGCCTCCTGGTCGACGGGTTCGACACCGATCCGATGCTGCTGATGCCGCACAACCCGCCGGAGTACGGGGCGTTCATCGAGCGCGCGGGCTACCGGAAGGTGAAGGATCTGTTCGCGTGGCTGTACGACCTCGACCGCGGCGTGCCGCCGTTGATGGCGCGGATCGCGGAGCGGCGGCGCGAGACGCTGCAGTTGACGGTGCGGCCGATCAAGATGGCCGAGTTCACGCGCGAGATCGACCGGCTGCGCGAGCTCTACAACAGCGCCTGGGAGCACAACTGGGGCTTCGTCGCCGCCACCAGGGAGGAGTTCCAGCACATCGCCAAGGAAATGAAGCCGATCTTCGAGCCGCGCTGCGCCGTGGTCGCCGAAGCGAAAGGCCGGCTGGTGGCGTGCGCGGTCGCGCTCCCCGACATCAACCAGGCGCTGCGGGGCACCAACGGGAACCTGTTTCCGCTCGGCCTCTTCAAGCTGCTGGCGCGCCGGCGCTACATCGATCAGGCACGCCTGCTGCTGCTCGGCATCGACTCGGAATACCGCACGACCGGCTTGTACCCCCTCCTCATCGCCCAGCTCCATCGCCAGTCGATCGGGGGCCCCTACAAGCGCGTCGAGTTCTCGTGGATCCTCGAAAACAACCGCGACATCAACCAGCCGGCGGAGGAAGCCGGCGCCCGCCGCTACAAGACTTACCGCATCTACCAGAAAGCGCTCGTGTGACCCGCCGGGTGGCGGTCACAGGCGCCAACGGCTTCATCGGCCGTCACCTGACCGCCGCCATCGCCGCACGCGGCGACACGCCGGTGGCGGTGGCGCGGCCGTTCCACGCTGCCGCGCTCGCGGATCTCTTTCGCGGCGTCGACACCGTCGTGCATCTGGCGGGCCTCGTGTCGGCGCTCCGCGCCCAGGATTTCTTCACCGCCAACGTCGACGGCACGCGAGTGGTCGCCGAGGCCGCGGCGGCTTCCGGCGTCAGAATGGTTCACGTCTCGAGCCTCGCGGCCGCGGGTCCGGCGCCGTTCTCGGCGCCGCGAGGCGAAGACGATGCGCCGGCTCCGATCACGCCGTACGGACGCAGCAAGCTCGAAGGCGAGCGCGTGGTCCTCGCCACGCCGGGGCTGAGCTCGGTGATTCTGCGTCCCGGAGCGGTGTACGGGCCCGGCACCGACGCGCTGCTGCCGTTGTTCCGGGCCGCGGCGCTCGGCCTGCTGCCGTTGGTGGGGCGAGCGGGCGCCGCTTACACCTTCATTCACGTCGGCGACGTGGTGCGATCGATTACCGCTGCGATCGACATCGACGTCAGCGGCGCGGTTTTCGTCGGCCACCCGCGTCCGGTGACGACGCGGGAGCTCCTGGACGCAGTGCGCGACGCCTCGGGCGGCACGGCGATGATCGTTCGCGTGCCGCTCGCGGTCACGCGGGTCGCGGCGGCTTGCGGCGACGTCGCCGGGCTGGTCACCGGCCACGTATCGGCCATCAACCGCTGGCGCTACGCGGAGATGGCGGCAGCCGGATTCGTTTGCCGCGTCGATCGCCTGCGCGACCGGCTCGGGGTGGTGGCGAAGATCGAGATCGGCGATGGCATCGCCGAGATGGGGCGGTGGTATCGGTCGAAGACCGAGTCAGTATGGTGAAAAGGCAGCGGGCCGCAAAGGCACGCCGCTAGGACAGCGCGACGCTCGTCACGCCGAGCGCTGAGCCGACGCGGGCGAAGATGCCGAGCGCGCGGGAGATGTCCTGCGCGGTGTGAGCGGCCGAGCAGCTCGCGCGCAGGACGCAATCGTCCTGGGGACACCCGGGCGGCAGGATGATGTTCACGTAGAGACCCGCGGTCAAGAGCTCTTGCCACAGCGCCACGGTGCGGCGTTCGTCGCCGATGAGAATCGGCACGATCGGCGAGGCGCTGTCGCCGATCACGTAGCCGATCTCCTGGAGCCCCTTGCGCAGCTGATGTACGTTCGCCCACAGCCGGTCGCGCAGCTCGGGATGCTCGCGCACGACCCGGACGGCGGCGCCGACGCTCGCAATATTGGACGGCGATCCCGAGGCGGTGAACACGTAGGCGCGCGCCAGGAAGTGAAGCGCGCGCAGCTCGGGGTGATCCGAGACGCACACGCCGCCGATCCCGGCGAGCGACTTCGAGAAGGTGCCGACGACGAAGTCCACCTCGCCGAGCACGCCCTGCGCTTCGGCGCAGCCCAGCCCGGTCTCGCCATACGTGCCGAGCGAGTGCGCCTCGTCGACGAGCACGTAGGCCTGGTGCGCCCGGCACACGTCGACGATCTCGCGCAGCGGCGCGACGTCGCCGCGAATCGAGTACAGCCCCTCGACGACCACGAGGTGGTTGCGTCCGTTCTTGCCGCCGCCGAGCCGCTCGAGCTTCCGGTTCAGGCTTTCGGCCGAGTTGTGGCGGAAGGCGATGACCTTCGACGCCGTTTGCCGCGTGGCGTCGTAGATGCTGGCGTGGCTGTCGCTGTCGATGAGAATACAATCGTCCGGCCCGCACAGGCCGCCGATGAGCGAGAGGTTGGCCTGGTAGCCGGTGCTGAAGATGATGGCGTGGCGCTTCCCGAACCACTCGGCAAACTGGCGCTCCAGCTCCTCGTGCTGCGCCAGCGTCCCGTTGGCCGTCCGCGATCCCGTCGTCCCGGCCCCGAACTCGAGGAGCGCCTGGCGTCCCGCTTCGACCACGTCCGGGTGCAGCGTCAGGCCGAGATAGTTGTTCGAACCGAACATCAGCGTCGGGCGCCCTTGCACGACGACCTCGCAGGGGCCCAGCACGCTGTCGATCACGGTGAGGCCGGGCATGGCGGCGCCGCCTGCCAGTCTTTCGCAGCGCGCGGTCACGGCCCGCAATTTGTCCAGAAGATCCATCAGCCCTTTCGCCCTATACCCTCAACCCGAAGTCCTTCGCCCGCTCGTCCGGCAACTGGCCCCGTTCGTATCGCGCCTTGGTCACCGTGCGCTGCACTTTCCCGCTTGTCGTCCGGCCGACAGTCCCGCTCGGCACCAGCACGACGTCGTCGACATAAATCCCGAACAGATCGCTGACCTGCTGGCGAATCGCCCCCGTCAACGCGTTGCCCGAGACCGTGCCGCTCGGCTCGACGACGATGACGACGCGGTCGGGACGCCCCGGCGCCGCGGTGCCGAATGCGACGACCCGGCCGCGGCGCACGCCGGAGAGGCTGTCGACCGCCCACTCGAAGTCCTGTGGATGATACTTGCGCCCGTTGACGATGATGACGTCCTTGGCGCGGCCGCAGACGTATAACTCACCATCCGAGAGATAACCCAGATCGCCCGTGTGCAGCCAGCCCTCGCGAACCGTCTCAGCGGTCAGCCGAGCATCGCTATAGTACCCCAGCATTACCGACGGACCGCTCAGGACAATCTGGCCGACCTGGCGCTCCGGGAGGCGCCGGCCGTCCTCGGACACAATCTGAATACCATGGCCCGGGAACGGGCGGCCGCAGCTGACGAGCGTCACGGTGAGGCTGCCCTCGAGCGCCGGCCGTGCGACGCGATGCTCGGTCAACTTCTCGGCCGAGAGCGTCTCGACCCGAGGCGCCCGCCCGCGCGGCGAAAACGTCGCCGCGAGCACGTGCTCGGCGAGGCCGTAACTCGGGAGAAAGCTGGTAGCGCGGAAGCCGACGGAGGCGAACTTCGCCGCGAACGCGGCAAGAGTCGGTGCGTGCACCGGTTCAGCGCCGCAGCCGGCCACGCGCCACTGCGAGAGGTCCAGCCCCTGGAGATCGCGTTCCTTCACACGCCTGACGCAAAGGTCGAAAGCGAAATTGGGCGCGAAACTGATTGTTCCTTTATGCCGGGTCAACGCCCGCAGCCATTCGACGGGTCGTTTCACGAATGCCTGGGGCGTCATCAGCACCCCCGAACGCCCGGCATAGAGCGGGCCGAGGGCCATCCCGACC
>DATASG010000244.1:0-9950 GCA_036269295.1 Vicinamibacterales bacterium
TGGGTGAACGGCGACGGCACGTGGAACATCCCGAAGACCGCATATATGGCCAACGGCGCCGGTGGTCAGCGCACGTTCGTCATCCCCAGCCACGACCTCGTCGTCGTCCGCATGGGACACTTCCGCGGCGATAGAGCCGGCATGAAGGCGCTCAATCTCGCGCTCGCCGAGTTGATGAAGGGGACGCCTGCACGACGTCTGCCTTAAATTGTCCTTGGCTTCTTCAACAGCCGTGCGATCAGGCCAAGCAGCACGACGGTCGCGAGCGCGAGAGCGGCCCAGAAGAGGCGGGCCGACATCACACCAGCGGTCGTGACCACGTCGGCCGCCGGCAGTTCGGCCCCGGGCGCGACGTCGGCGGCGGTTGTGCCAAGCACCTGCGGCGCGAGCAGCGCGAGATCGTACTTCGGCCGATCGAGATCGCTGCGGCCGTAGGCCAGCCGAAGACGGGCGCCGCCGTCACGGAAAAATCGAAGGCGGTAAGCTGGCAGCAGAAGGTGTCCAGGGTCGAGCGGCAGCGGCGCGTTGTCGCCTTCGTCGATCGTCACGAACACCTCGGTGCCGTGCAGCGGCCGCACCAGGATCGTCAGCGGCGTCGCTGGCCTGTTCTGATCGGCGTGGATCCACCGCGCCGCGGCGATCGTGTCGACCCACGGCTCCCGCCGCCTCTGCGGATCGGGCTCGCGTATCTCGACCAGGCGCACGTCGCGCTCGAACACGCGAGCGCGAGTCGTCAGCACGAGCCGCGTTTCGGGAAGACCGCCCATGGGGTAGCTGACGTGATAGACGGTGCGGCCGGTCTTGGCCGGTCCCAGCGCCGCCGGCAGCGTCGTGATCCGATCGATCGCGATTGGGAGCGACAGCGGCTCAGATGCCTGTTCGACGATGTACGGAATCTGGCGATCGGACGCATCGATCACGCGCAGATCGGAGAATCCGCGCGCCGCGCCCGTGCTGTGCGCGAGCACGCCGGCGTCGAGGCCGAGCGCCACCAGTCCGGCGTTCCCAGCCGGCACCGCGCGCGTGTACCTGAACAGTGTCGCGTCGAGCGAGGCCCCAATCGTCGGCAGCGCCGGCGCGACTCCGGCGTTGTCGTCGGGCGCGCCGGGACGCGGGTCGCCCCACCTCGCGTCGGCCGCCGTCTGGACGCGGACCTGGCTGCGGATCGCTTCCAGATCGTAGCGTGGCGCCGTCAGCGTCGCGTTGCCGTACCGCGCGGTCAGTGCGCCTCCAGGCGCGTCCAGATAGATCCACGGCAGCTCGGCGAACACCGCGGCCACGCCGCGCAAGTCGAGCGGCGGATTGTCGTCATCGTCGACCACCAGATCGATTTGAGAATCGGCCGGTGGTTCGATCGGCAGGCGCAACGCCGAGGCCGCGATCCCGTCGCGGACGACGCGCCGCAGCGTGGTCTGGCCGAGCGGCATCGGAATCAGCTGTGAGCCCGACAGCTGAGACTGGAACACCTTCGCGCTCCTGAGCAGGTAGTCGCCGCCGACCGCCAGGTCGAGCGCCGCAATCGGCAGGTTCGCGCCCGGCAACCGGATCCGGAACCGGCTGCGGCCCGGCTCGCTCGGGCGGCGCTCGAACACCAGCGGCGCCAGCAACGGCGCAGTCGTGGCGGTCGACGGCAATTGGCCCGCGACGGCCGCCGGGAGGCGCGCAATGCGTGCGCTGTGCGTGTCGTCCCACGTGAGCCGCAAGTAGCGATACGGTCCGGCCGCAAACCGCAGCTCGGTCTGGAGCAGCTTTTCCTCGGGCAGGTTGAACAGCGTGCCGTCGGCGACCAGGAGCGTCCAGTGCTCACGGTCGCCGCTGCCCTCGAGCTTCAGACGTTTGAGGAACGGCGGCTCGACGCCCTCGATCCGGAAGCGGTCGACGGTCAACAGCTCGCCGAGATCGGCTTCGAAGCCGCTGGTGCGCTCGGTCCGCGTCTCGATCGGCGCGATCGGCAGGATCGCGGCCTGCTTGTAGACCGGCTCGAGTGGCGGCTCGCCGGCCAGGATGTATCCGACTTCGGTGCCTTTCGAATCGTAGAGCCGCAGATCGCGAAGACCGTCGGCCACGCCGAGCGTGACCGCGCCGGTTTGCGGATCGCGTGTACGGATGACCGTGTGGAACGGCGCCGAGCCGACGAGCAAAGGCACATCAATCGCGAGCCGTCGCGGGCCGCTGCCGGCGGTCACAATCGGCCGTTCGAAACGGAACGCCGGTGCCGGCTGCTGGGCGGCGACGGTGGCACCGAGCGCCACCGCGATCGACGCAACGCGAAGGGGGACTCTGCTCATGCGGGGTCCTGCGGACTTTGCAGCACGAATCTCTGAAGTGCAAGCGCGACCAGGGACAGCGAGATGGCCAGCCCGACCAGCGAGCCGACGCGATACAGGCCGCCAAGCGAGCCCATGTCGTACAGGAACGCCTTGCACGCGGTGACCGCGATCATCGCGACCGCGGCCACCCGGCCGGGACGATTGTGCAGGTAGATGCCGCTCGAAAGCAGGAGCATCCCGAACACCAGCCAGCCGATCGTGTAGGTCAGATCCTGTGCGAGTGTGACGCCGAAGCGGAAGGCGATCGTCGGGCCGGTGGCGTAGAAGTCGGCGATCTCGATGTTCAGCAGCAGAAACAGGATGATGACGGCGGCAGCGGGCAGCAGCGCGGACGCTCGCGGCACCGCCGCGGCCAGGCGATCCTCGGTCCGCGCGAACCACCAGGCCGCCACGAACATCGCCGCGGCGCAGGTGACGTACGTGTAGAGGTACCAGTTGAAGACGCGATGGCCGCGCGGCTCGTAGCCGAACACTTCCGGGTTGAACGTCAGCCGGACGAAGACGGTCGCGAGCAGCGCGAACGACCAGTACAGCAGGCCGCGATGCGGGATGCGCCGGTAGGTCCAGGCGAGCGCCGCCCCCTCGAGCGCCCAGCCAATCGTGATCCATTGGTGATTCAGTTGAAGTGGGATCGCGACTGTGGCGAACCCGAGCGCCGTGCCAGCGACCAGCGCCAGCCGGCCGAGGTCGCGCTCCTCGGCCGATTCAATCCGCAGCAGCTGTCGCAGCATGAGCGCCATCAGCGCCCCTTCGACGACCGGCACGGCGCCGGCGAACTGGCCGAAGCCGCCCTGCAGCAGCGCCGCGCGCGCCGTGAAGAAGAACACCGCGCTTGCCGCGATCGCCGCCAGGTATGGATCCCGCGATCGGCTCGCGCGCCGGCCGAGGACGAACGGATAGGCCACGAACACCGCGTAGAGCGACAGCGTCATCATCCAGCTCGACACCCACTCCGTCCGGCCGGCGTGGCTGTCGTGCCAGCTCGCAGCGGCCAGCCACGCGGGAACGACGGCGGCGGAAGCCACCCACGGCCACCGACGTTCCCACGCGATCGCCAGCACCAGCGCGAGGTTCACCATGTGGACCAGGATGACGATGGCCACCGGGACTGTGGCCACGCGGCCCGAGGCGTCGATGACCGTCAGCTCGGCGACGAGCAGGGCGGCGACGGCGGCAATCGCCGCCGCGCGGGCCGGTCCGCGGCGCCGCGCCTCGGCAAGCCACACGAGCGCGTACCCTGCGACCGTCTCGGCGCCGGCGATCATCACCGGCGGCCACGCCGGCAGCAGCCGCGTCGTCTGCGCCCAGGCGGAGACGATCACCGCGGCGGCGATCACTCCCGCGGCGTGCAGCTCGGTCGCCTCGGCGGCCAGCGACGTCGCGCTCAGCGCCAGCGTCAGCACCGTGAGGGCGCCGAACAGCGGCCACGGCGGAATCGACCAGCGTGGATCGATTGCGGTGAAGAACAGGAACAGGTGGCCGAGCAGCCCGAGGTTGCTGCCCTTCGGGAACCCGAAGCCAGGCGCGGCGCCGGGGTTGGTGGCGTTCCGGTGGACCCAGGCGTGGCCGGCGAGCATCGTCAGCGTCAGCAGTACGAGGAACAGGAGCGACGGCAGGACGCCGACGATCGCGGCGGCATTCCCCCACCAGATCGCGAGGACGATCCACGAAAGCGCGCCGCCAACGACCGCGAGCGCCGGCAGCGATCCCGCGGCGCTCTCGATGAACACGCCCGCGTTCAGAATCGCGAGCAGGACCGCCAGCCCCCAGAGTGCGGCGGCTGCATGACGACCCGCGGCGAGAAACAGCAGCAGCAGCAGGCTCGCGATCAGGACCGCGCCGCCCCCCCATCGTGGCCGCATCACCCGCTTCGTGCGTCTGGCGACCAGCGGTACGGCGAACGAGTAGGCGCCGAACGCGGCATAGAGCGCCAGCGCCGCGCGCAGATGATCCAGCACCAGGTGCGTCGCCGACCAGGAGGCTTCCGCCGCGACGCCGAAAAAGGCGGCGATGAAATAGAGCGCGAAGGTGCTGGACGCGAGAGCCCGCCACGCCACCAGCACCAGCAGCGCGAACAGCGGGATGAAGAGCGGCCATGGTGTCGCCGCGAGCGGTTCGATTCGCGCCAGCACCGCAAACACGAACAGCAGCAGCGCGGCGACATGAACCGCGTCCGCCGAGAATCCCTGCAGCGGCCGGCGCAGGCGCGCGGCGAGCATCGGCGCCAACGCGAACAGGACGACGAAGGCGGAGGCGAACGCCGTGGCAATCATCCATGCGCCCGGCACGTAGGACAACGCCAGCCAGACCGCAAAGACCAGCATCGCTGCGGCGCCGCCGATGGCGTGCGCGAACTGATCCGCCCGCGCGATCGAGGCGGCGAGCAGGCCGGCATCGACGATCAAGAGGAAGCCGAACAGCAGCGCCGGCCGCGCACCATACGCCGGAACGGCGGCAAGGTAGACCGCGAAGAACAGCGGCATCGCCGCCGCCGCCAGACCGGCGCGGCCGAGCAGCCCGCCGGCGCCGTCACCCGATCCCAACCGCGTCCCGAAGACCAGCGACATGAAACCGGTGAGCGCGAAGACGAGGAAGATCCCAATCGCCAGGGACAGCTGGCTGACGCTCAGGAACTGCATCACCCAGCCCCACTGATAGAACGTGGTCAGGACGAGCGTGAGGATCGTGAGCACCGGCCACCGCTTGCGGTGCGCAACCCACGCCAGGCCGACGTTCAGCAGGAGGAGGTAAGCAAAGAGCGGAATCGGCCGGTTCTCGCCGGTCGACAGCAAGGCCGGCGTGGCGAAGCCGCCGAGCAGCCCGAGCACCGCGATGAAGAGTGAATCGCGCCGAATCGAGAGGAGCACCGCGACCGCCGTCACCAGCGCGAGCAGGCCGAATGCCGCGCCCGCTGGGATCAAGTGCCACATCGCGTGCGCGGCGAAGAAGGTCGAGAACAGCACCGCGATCGCCGACGCGTCCATCGCGTTGGCCGTCGCCGGATATCGCCGCGCCGCCTTCAGATCGCAGACCACCAGGAGCCCGATGCCGGTGAGGATGCCGATGGCGACCCGCACCGGCGGCGCGAGCCAGCCGTGGTCGATCGAGTACCTGAGGAAGAACACCGCGGCCAGCACCAGCGCGACCCCGGCGACCGCCGAGAACATCTTGACGCCGATGAACTGTTCCCAGTCGAGCCGGGCGGCTGCGACAGGTGGTGGAGGCGGAGACGCCGGCGGCGGAGTCGGTTGCGAGGCGTACACGGGAGCGTCGGACCGATCGAGCGCCGCCGGCCGCGCCTCGACCGGAGGCGCTTCGTCCAGACGTGCCTCGGCCGGACGCGGTTCGGCCGGGCGAGCCTCGACCGGACGCGCCTCGATCGGCCGCACCTCGGCCGGACGAGGCACGTCAGTCTGCGGTGGAGGAGCGACGTGGGTCAGGGGCTCGTGAGACGCCGGCGGCGCGACGGTTGCCGGCGAAGCGGCAGGCGCCGTCCCGGCCGTGGCCGAGGCAGTGGCCGTCTGCTTCCGGATTTCGTGCAGCCGCTTGGACACTTCGTCGAGCGTCCGCTGCTGCCGCTCGACTGCCTCCTCCAGAAGGTTCAGACGCGCGCCCAGGCGCCCCTGCCGAACCAGGCTGATCAGGGGCAATACGAATGGGACGGCGAGAAGGAGGAGTCCGAAAGGAAGCACGCCCTCAGTACGTCGGCGCGGTGGCTGACTGCAGATAGGCAGCCGCGGGCAGATTTGCCCGCGGCTGCGCACGGTCTCAGTAGAACGTTACTTCCGCTTCGGCACGTTCAGCTCGCCAAGCTTCGCCACAACATCTTGTCCCGATGTCGCCGGCTTCACGGCCTTGTCGATGAACGCGATCTTGCCTGTGGGGTCGATGTAGTACGTCCACCGCTTGGCGAACTGCCGTTCGGGTGGCGCGTCGGTCGGAATGACCTGGTACGCGAACGCGACCTTCTTGTCCGGGTTCGAGAGCATCGGGAAATCCGCATGCTCTTTCAGCGCGAACGCCTTGTTGTCCTCTGGCGTGTCGACGCTGATCATGAAGTACGCGGTGTCGAAGGCGCGAATCAGTCCCCCGCTCTCACGGAGCGAGTTGCATTCCGCCGTTCAACCACCGGTGAACGCTTTCGGGAACCATCCCAGCACCACCCAATGCCCCTTCAGATCCTTGAGGCTGTAGGTCTTGCCGTCGGTGCCCGGAAGCGTGAAGTCCGGAGCCGCGTCCCCGACCTTGAGCTCCGCGCTCGGGGTCTGGGCGACAGCTGGACTGGCGAGCAGGCCGCACGCAACGAGCGCGAGCGGCAGCAGCCTCAACGCTTTCCTCATCCACCCTCCTCCGCAGGTGACAACATACCACAAGCCACCCAACCCACCTGACCTACCCGACCTACCTGGACTCCTGGCCGGCGCGTGCCTCGCGCGCGCTCCGGTAGAATGTGGAGGCCGAACGAGTCACGCGCGCGCGTGATAAACGGTCTGGTTCCGGACCACCGTCGACAACCCGACGGGTGTTCCCGCACCAGGCGGGCGCTTGACGACTCTCATGAGACTGAGTCTCACGATCAGATTGGGTAGACGATCTCCGATCAATTCGGTCGGTCAAGCAGGACGTTCATGAGCAATAGTTGGCGCCGGCTCTCAGCCATCCTGACCCTTGCCGTCGCGGCCCTCCTCTGCTCCCCTGGCGCCAACGGCGCCCCGCCGCATCGGCAGAAATCACGCGTCGTCAAGCCGCCGCCTCCACCGCCGCCGGTGCTCGAGGTCCCCGACGCGACCCGTCTCCTGGTCATCGCGCCGCACCCTGATGACGAGGTGCTCGGCGCCGGTGGATTGATGCAGCGCGTGAAGGCCGCCGGCGGTTCGGTGCGCGTCGTCTACCTCACCGACGGCGACGGCTATCCCGAAGGCGTCAAAGAGGAGGATCACGTCGAGGCCCCGACCGCCGGTGACTACCTCGGGTACGGGAAGCAGCGGCGGCGCGAAGCGCACGCCGCGCTCGCGCGCTTGGGCCTCGGCGACGCCTTCCAGACGTTTCTCGGATTTCCCGACGGCGGCCTGTGCAAGCTGACGCGCGTCTACTGGTCGGAGCGCCGCTCCGCGTACCGATCGCCGTACACCCGCCTCAACCGGCCGCCGAAATCGGAGATGCTCGTGCCGGCGACGCAGTATCGAGGTGAGGATCTGTCGCAGGAGATCGCGCTCATCATCGGCGACTTCAAGCCGACGATGATCGCGGTGCCGCGACGCGAGGATCAGCACGCGGACCATTGCGCCGCCTGGTACTTCCTCGCCGACTCGCTCAACGACGTCCGCCGCGTGCACCCCGAGTTCTCGACCGACGTCATCAACTACATCGTCCACTTCAACACCTGGCCGTTCGAGGACGACGGCCCGGCGCTCGAGCCGCCGCCGGGCTTGCGCGGCGGCGCCTCCGGCTGGATGCGGCTCCCGCTCACCCCGGCCCAGACCCGCGCCAAGCGTCAGGCGCTGCGCCGCTTCACCACCCAGATGCACGTGATGGACTGGTTTCTCGACGGCTTCGCGCGCTCCAACGAAGTGTTCTCGCGGCCGCGCCCGTTCAAAGTCGTCCTCCCCAGCCGCCGCAGCCCCTGCTGCGATCAATAGACGTGGCCACCGCGTCGCCTCGCCTCGATTCGCTTGACGTCTTTCGGGGGCTGGCGATCGCGGCGATGATCCTGGTGAGCACGCCCGGGACCTGGAACGCCGTCTACACGCCGCTCGATCACGCCGCCTGGAACGGCTGGACGATGACCGACCTCGTCTTTCCGTTTCTGCTCTTCGCGATGGGAGCGGCGGTGCCGTTCGCGCTGGCGCGCCGGCGCGGCACGCCGCTTGGAATCGGACGGCACATCATCCGGCGGGCGCTGATCCTGTTCGTCCTCGGTCTGATCCTCAACGCCATCGAGGCGGCGACGCCGATGCACTGGGACACGTTCCGGATCCCCGGCGTGCTCCAGCGGATCGCGATCGTCTTTGTCGCCGTGGCCTGGCTCACGGAACACGGATCGCTGCGCCTGCAGATCGCGGCGGTCGTCGCCGCCCTGGCCGGGTACTGGGCGGCGCTGCTGCTGATTCCGGTGCCTGGTGTCGGTGCGGGCGTGCTGACGCCCGCGGGCAATCTCGCCTCGTTCATCGATCGCGCGCTGTTCGGCCGCCATCTCCTGAACCCTGACCACCTGCTGCACCCGCTCTTCGATCCCGAAGGGCTGCTCAGCACGCTGCCGGCGATCGCCACCGCGATGTGCGGCGTCTTCGCGGGAGACTGGCTGAAGGAGGGGCGCCAGCCGAACCACACCGCCTGGCTGTTTGCCGCCGGCCTGCTCGCGATGATCGCCGGCCTCGCGTGGGGACGCGTGTTCCCGATCAACAAGAACCTCTGGACCAGCTCGTTCGCGCTGTTTGCCGCCGGCACTGCGGCCCAGGCGCTGGCGCTCTGTCACGGCCTCGTCGACGTGCGTGGATGGCGCGGCTGGTCGCGGCCGCTCGCCGCATTTGGACGCAATCCGCTGGCAGCCTACTTTCTCTCCGTCGGCCTCGACAGCCTCCTGACGCGCGTGACCGTGACCGGAAATGGAACGCTGAAGGGGATCATCTATCGCAGCACCTTCTTGCCCTGGCTTCGGCCGTGTTGCGGCGCCGAGGCCGCGTCGCTCGGCTACGCGATCGCCTACGTCGCGCTGTGGGCCGCCATCCTCGGGGAGCTGCACCGCCGCCGCATTTTCATCCGCATCTGAAGGTATCATCGCGGGCACATGGCACACGTCAGCCTCGAGGCGCCTTCTCAACCGCCGGCCGGCTCCTGGTTTCGCGACGTCACCCGCGTACAGTGGAAGGCGTTCGTCGGCTGCTATCTGGGATGGGTGCTCGACGGCTTCGACTTCACCATCCTCACCTTCCTGCTGGTCGACATCCAGCGCAGCTTCACCGTCGACAAGGCGCTGGTCGGATCGCTCGGCACCATCACGCTGATCTTCCGCGTCGCCGGCGGCATCGGCGCCGGCACCGCCGCCGATCGCTGGGGCCGTAAAGGCCCGCTGATGTTCTCGATCCTCTGGTACTCCGCCTTCTCCTTCCTCGGCGGCTTCTCGACCTCGTTCCGCATGCTGTTCGTGATCCGGGCGCTGTTCGGCATCGGCATGGGCGGGGTGTGGGCTGCGGGCATGCCTCTGACGCTCGAGCACTGGCCGGCAAAGCTGCGCGGCACGGCGTCAGGGCTGATGCAGAGCGGCTACTCGATGGGGTTCCTGCTCTCGTCGCTGGTCTTCGAGTTCGTCTATCCGCGCCTCAACCACGGCACCGACCTCGGCTGGCGCTGGATGATGTGGATCGGCATCCTGCCCGCGTTCCTGGTGTTCTTCATCATGAGGGGCGTGAAGGAAAGCCCGGTGTGGCTCTACCGGCAGGCGCACCTGAAGCAACACCACCAGACCGACTCGCTCTCCCTCTTGCGCCTGTTCAAGCCCGACCTGATCTGGACGACGGTGCACACCTCCCTGCTGATGGGCGCATTCCCTTCATGTACCACTCGATCACCTATTGGTATCCGACCTTGATCACTCAGATGCACCGCCCGACGCTGCCCTAT
>DATASG010000245.1:0-5760 GCA_036269295.1 Vicinamibacterales bacterium
TCGGCGATCTCGCAGCCGGATTCAGCGTCGTCGCGCGCGACCGAGGCGGCGCCCTCACCAGCTGCAACGGTCACCCAGACGTCGCCAGCGCCATCAGCCCCTGCCCCGGTGCCATCGCCACCTCCGCCCGAGAACAAGGGCCTCACCAAAGCGATCGGCGGATCGCCGACGGCTGTCCGCGGCAAGGCGGCGAAGCCGGAGTCGACTCCTCCGATAGCGCAGCCGCCGGCGCCGGCGCCGGCCCCGGAAACCAGAGCCGTTCCGGCGACGCCGACGCCAGCCGTCGTGCCTCCCGCTTCGCCGGAGCCGAAGGCGGTGCCGATCGAACCGCCGCCGGCGACGGCCGCGGCGGTCTCCTCACCTCCGCCGGCGCCTGCGCCGGCTGCAACGCCGGCGCCGGCTGGGCCGCCGGCGGCGCGCACCGAGGAGAACCCGGTCTCGGCGGTTCAAGCGGTCCTCGCGAAGTATCGCGCGGCGCTTGAATCGCGCGACATCAACGCGCTCAAGCGGATCTGGCCATCGCTCTCGGGACGTCAGGAGGACGCCATTCGAAACGAATTCGAGCACTCTCGCGGCATCGCGGTCGGCATTGACGGCGTCGACATCCGCCCGACCAGCAGTGGCGCGACGCTGACCTGCCATCGCAGCTACGCCGTCACCACCGCCGATGGGAAAACACTGCGGACGGCGACGCAGATGTCGATGACGCTGGCGCGGCGGGACGGCGCCTGGACCATCGAGACGATTCGCCACGAGGCGGCCCGGTGATCCGTCGCTCCATCGCCGCCTGTTTCCTCCGCACCGTCGCCGCCTGTCTCCTGATCGCCGGCGGCGCCTCGCGCGCCGCTGCGCAGGTGACGGTGGTGTCGTCGAGCCCGACGCTGGCCGAGATGCTGCAGAACATTTACGGTCCGCACGGGTTGGTCGTCGAGAGCGAAGCCGTGCTGCCTGACGGATCGACGCACTCGGCGCACTTCAACGGCGCGTTTCAGTCGGAATTCGGGCAGATCAACATCGCGCTCGTCCGGCAGCTCGGGGCGTTGCCGATTCCCTCGCCGGCCTCGGGTTTCACCTACGCCTTCGACAACTCCACCGGCACGTTCGTGCGATCGACGCAGAGCTTCGGGCCGATACTCGCCGACCGCGCCGAGACCATCGGCCGCGGCCGGTTCGCGTTCGGCTACAGCCTGCAGCAGTTTTCGTTCGGGACCTTCGACGGCTTGAACCTGAGTCACATTCCCGCCGTGTTCACGCATGACGACTTCCAACTGGGCGGAGGCCGCACCGACGTCATTACCACCAACAACTCGATCAGCGCCTCGGTGTCGCAATCGACCTTCTCCCTCACCTACGGCGCATCGGAGCGCTTCGACATCTCCCTGGGCGTGCCGCTGATCCGGACGTCGCTCAGCGTGGCCTCCGACGCGACCATTCAGCGCATCGGCACGGCAGCAAACCCGGCGATCCATTTCTTCCGGGATCCCGACGCTCCTGGCTCGTACGGGAGCGAACGGATCTTTGTTGCCAACGGCTCAGCGGCGGGCCTGGGCGATGTGATCGTCCGTGGGAAAGGGACCGCCTTCAGCACAGCGCGAGGGGGGATCGCCGTCGGCCTCGAGGCGCGACTGCCCACCGGCCGGGCGGAGGATCTGCTCGGCTCGGGATCCTTCGGCGTGAAAGCGTTCGAGGCCGTCTCGGCGACCTACGGCCGGGTGGCGCCGCACCTCAACGTGGGCTACCAATGGAACGGCCGCACCGTGCTCTCCGGCGACGTGGCGACGGGCGTCAAGGGAGACCTGCCCGACGAGCTGTCCTATGTCGTCGGCGCCGACGTCGGCATCGAGAAGCGGCTGTCGATCGCGGTCGACGTGCTCGGGCGCCACTCGGCCGACGCGCCGAGGCTCTCGAGCAGTACCTTCACGCCCGCCGGCTCGCAGCAGGCCTTTCAAGACATCGCGTTTGGCGTCGGCTCGCTGAATCTGGTGAGCGGTGCGTTTGGTCTGAAGGCGAACGTCGCCGGCACGATGCTCGTCACCTTCAACCTGCAGTTCAAGTTGAACGACGCTGGTGTGCGCACCAAAGTGACGCCGCTCGTCGGCATCGAGTACGGGTTCTAGCTCCTCGCGTACGGTCCCGCTGAGTTGTACCTTCCGCGCGCAGCAGGTACAATTTGCCGACGAGGAGGTCTGAATGAAGATCAGTGTTTCGGCGTGTGTGACTGCGGTGATCGTTCTGGCGGCCAGCGCCAGCCACGCGCAGACGGTCCAGGCAGGCGTGAAGGTCGGGGTCGATTTCAGTTCGTTGCCCAACGCCGGCGAAGTGATCGATCAGGTTGTCAAGATCACAAGCACCGAGACTTCGTCGAAGGCCGGGGCGGTGCTCGGCGGGTTTGTGATGTTTCCGATCACGGATCGACTGGCGTTTCAACCTGAACTGGCCTTCGTGATGAAAGGCGTCAAGCTGAACGAGGGAAACGCCGGCACCGTGACCGCAGGTCTGCGGTATCTGGAGTTCCCGATGCTGGTCCGCTACTCGATGGCGATCGATACCCACACCGGTTACGTGCTCGCGGGACCCACCTTCGGCGTCAAAGCGAGTACGAGCGCGCAGCTCGACGGCCCGGGCCAGACCACCGACTACAACATCGACCCCGCGATCCGGACTTTCGACGCCGGGCTCGCGTTCGCCGGCGGCATCGAATACGGGCGGTATCTGTTCGAGGCCCGCTACACACAAGGCCTGACCGACGTCGGCACCGACGCCTATCCCCACCCTGACTCGCTGAAAAACCGCGCCTTCGCCATCCTTGCCGGCATCCGCTTGAAATAGAAAGCACGGCCGGGGCCCAGCGGGACCCCGTAGCGACAAAAACGTCGGCTGATTCCGGCGCCGAATTCTGCGACACTGCAGCACATGAAGCGACTGCCGTGGATCCCTTCGCTTGCGGCGCTGCTCGTCGCCGTCGCGCTGGCGCCCGCCCATGCCGCCAGAACGATTGACCTCGATGCGATGACCATCGCCGAGATCGGCCGCGCGTTCGACAGCGGCGCGCTGACCTCAGAACGGCTGGTGCAGCTGTGCCTGGCGCGCATCCAGGCCTACGATCGCCAGGGCCCGTCGCTCCACGCCGTGATGACGCTCAATCCGAAGGCGCTCGACACCGCGCGCGCGCTCGACGCCGAGCGCAAGGCCAAAGGCCCGCGATCGCCGCTGCACGGGATCCCGATCGTCCTCAAAGACAATTACAACACCGCCGATCTGGCGACCACCGGCGGTTCGCTGCTGCTCGAGGGATCCGTGCCGCGCGAGGACGCGTTCGTGGTGAAGAAGCTGCGAGCCGCGGGCGCGATCGTCCTCGCCAAGGTGAACATGTCCGAGTTCGCCTCGGGCCCCGCGCGCAGCTCGCTCGGCGGACAGTCGCTGAATCCGCACGACCTGACGCGCACGCCGTCAGGCTCGTCGGGCGGCACCGGCGTCGCGGTCGCCGCCGCCTACGCGCCGCTCGGCATGGGCACGGACACCGGCGGCTCGATCCGCGGACCGTCCACCTCGAACGGCATCGTCGGCCTGAAGCCGACGCACGGATTGCTCAGCCGCAGCGGCATCATCCCGCTGTCCCTGACCTTCGACACCGGCGGACCGATGGCGCGCAACGTGACCGACGTCGCGATTGCGCTCGGCATCATGACCGGCGTCGACCCGTCCGACGCCGCAACCGCGAAGAGCCAGGGCAAGTTCGAGAGCGACTACCGCAAGTACCTGAAGCCGGATGGGCTGAAGGGCGCCCGCATCGGCGTCGCGCGCGATTTCCTCGGCGGCGATCCGGACGTGGACTGGGTGATCGAGGCGTCGCTCGAGACGATGCGCAACGCCGGTGCGACGATCGTCGACGTGCGCTACCCGAAATGGCTGCTCGACTCGAAGCAGGAGTTCTACAACGCGATCCGGCGGCCGGAGTTCCACGTCCAGATCGCGGAGTACCTGAAAACGACCGGCCCAGGCTATCCGAAGACGCTCGAGGAGATGATCGAGCGCTCGAACGCACTGACCGCGGTGCGCGCCGACGGCGCAGCGCCGAACCCGGGGCGTTGGACCCTCTTCAAGCGCGAGGCCGAGAGCGGCGCGCTCGAGGATTACCGCTACACCGCGGTGCGCGATCACGGGCTGCCGATGGTACGGGCGGCGGTCGAGGGCATGCTCGCGGCCGATCGGCTGGACGCGATCGTGTATCCGACCTCGTCGCGCCGGCCGGGCCTGATTGCGGAATCCGGCGCCGGCGGCGGACCGGGGGGCGCATCGGCGACCGACATCGCGAACCTCACCGGTTTTCCCGACCTGATCGTCCCCGCCGGCTTCACCGGGGACAACCTCCCGGTCGGGATCTCGTTCTTCGGCGCGGCGTTCAGCGAGCCCAAGCTGCTGTCGCTCGGTTTCAGTTTCGAGCAGGCCACCCACGCCCGCCGCCGCCCGGTGCACACGCCGGCGCGGCCAGGTGAGGCGATCACGATTCCTTAGCGCGCCAGCGCGATTTTTCCATGTCCAATCTCAACGAAACCCGACGCCGCTTCATGAGCTACTTCGCCGGAATCGGCCTCGGCTCGACGCTTGCGCCCGGCGTGGTCTGGGCCAGGATGCAGGATGCCGGCGCCCAGACGATCACGATGGGGATGATCACCGAGGCGCTGAAGCTCTCGGGGATCGAGCTCACCGAGGACGAGCGCAAGGCGATGGTGGACTCGGCGAACCAGAACCTGAAGCGCTATCAGGAACTGCGCGCGATTCACATCCCCAACGACGTGTCGCCACCTTTCCATTTCAGCCCGGTGGTGCCAGGCATGACGGTCAGCAGGAAAGCGCTGCCATTCGTGCTGAGCCCGGCGCGTCCGGTGAAGCGGCCCGCGCGGCTGGAAGACGCCGCGTTCTGGCCGATCCGGAACCTGGCCGAGCTGATCCGCACGCGGCAAGTGACCTCGCTCGAGCTGACCGAAATGTACCTGACCCGGCTTCACCGGTACAACGGCGTGCTGAACAACGTCGTCACGTTCCTCGACGACTACGGCCGGGCGGAAGCGAAGCGCGCGGACGCGGAGATCGCCGCCGGCACGTGCAAAGGCCCGCTCCACGGCATCCCGTGGGGCGCCAAGGACATCATCTCGGTCAAAGGCTTCAAGACCACGTGGGGATCGCCGGCGTTCAGGGAGCAGTCGTTCGACTACGACGCCAGCGTGATCGAAATGCTGCGCGAGGCCGGGGCGGTGCTGATCGCCAAGCTGACCAGCGGCGAGCTGGCCAGCGGTGATCAGTGGTTCGGCGGCCAGACCAAGAATCCGTGGGATCCGTCCCAGGGATCCAGCGGATCGTCGGCCGGCCCCTCGTCGGCGACTGCGGCCGGATGCGTCGCGTTCGGGATCGGCACCGAGACCAGCGGATCGATCTTGAGCCCGGCGGCGCGCTGCGGGCTCGCGGGCCTGCGTCCGACCTTCGGGCGCGTCAGCCGCTATGGTGTGATGGCGCTGTCGTGGACGCAGGACCGGCTCGGCCCGCTCTGCCGCTACGCGGAGGACTGCGCGATCGTGATGCACGCGATCGCCAAGCCCGACGGGCGTGACATGAGCGTCACGGACCTGCCGTTCAACTGGAACGCGCAGCTCGACGTCAAGGCGCTGAAGGTTGGCTATATCAAGGAGTCGTTCGACGAGCTGACCAATGCGGCGGCGAAGAAGAACGCGGCGGCGGCGCTCGACACGCTGCGGTCGATTG
>DATASG010000246.1:0-5522 GCA_036269295.1 Vicinamibacterales bacterium
CTGCTGGTCGGAGGCGACCAGGTCACCACCTACAACGACGGCGGTGAGCAGTACGAGGTGCACCTCCGCGCCAAGGCCGAGAACCGATCGACGCAGGCAGCGATCGCAGCCCTGACGGTGCCGTCGACCAAGCTGGGCAGCGTCACGCTGGAGAACGTGGCCGATTTCGCACCTGGCACATCGCCGACCGACATCAACCGCCAGGCGCGCCAGCGCCAGGTCACGGTGTTCTGCAACCTGCTGCCGACGGCGTCGCAGGCCGCGGTCCAGAACGCGATGATCGAGGAGTTCAACCGGCTCAACACCAGCGGCGAGTACCGCGGCGCGATGGCCGGGCGGTCGCGCGAGCTTGGCCGCGCGGCGCAGAACTTCGTCACCGCCTTCGTGCTGTCGCTGGTGTTCATGTATCTGATCCTGGCGGCGCAGTTCGAGTCGTGGCTCCACCCGATCACGATCCTGCTGTCGCTGCCGCTGACGCTGCCCTTCGCGCTGCTCTCGATCATCGTCTTCCGGCAGTCGCTGAACATCTTCTCGGCGCTGGGGCTGCTGGTGCTCTTCGGGGTGGTGAAGAAGAACTCGATTCTGCAGATCGATCACGCCAACCAGCTGAAAGCCACCGGAATGTCGACCCACGCGGCGATCGTCCAGGCCAGCCGGGACCGTCTGCGGCCGATTCTGATGACCACCTTCGCGTTCGTCGCCGGGATGATCCCGCTGATCGTCTCTCGCGGGATCGGCTCCGGTACCAACCACGCCATCGGCTTCGTCATCTTCGGCGGCCAGTCGCTGGCGCTGCTGCTGACCTTGCTGGTGACGCCGGTCGCCTACTCGCTCTTCGACGATGCGTCGAAGATCCAGATCTTCGGAAGGCGCAGGGCAACGGTGCTCGACGAGGCGCACGCGGCGGGCCCATTCGGGTCCGGCGTCCCTGACGCCGCGGCCTCGTCAGGCGCGGCAATGGGGCGCACCGCGCTGGTCACGCTGCTCGCCATCGGCCTCGCGGCCACGGCGTCGGCGCAAGCGGGCGCGCCGCAGGGAGCCAGCCTTGCGGCACAGGCGCCGGCGACCGTCCGCCTGACCGTCGACGAGGCGGTGAAGATGGCGCTCGATCACAACGTCGATCTCGCGGCCGACCGCCTCGATCCGCAGATCAGCGACGCGCGGGTCGCTGCCGCGTCCGGCGTGTTCCGGCCGGCGGTCAACACCGGCCTCAGCACCAACAACCAGCTGCTGCCGCCGTCGAACTTCCTGACCCCGGTCCCGCAGCAAAACGACGTCGTCAGCTCGAACGCCGGCCTGAGCCAGAAGCTGCCGTGGTACGGCACCAGCTACAACCTCGGGTGGACGTCGACGCACACCAACAGCAACAGCGTCCTGAACAGCTACAATCCGCTGCTGCAGTCGGGCCTCTCGATCTCGGTATCGCAGCCGCTCATCCGCGATCTGTTCATCGACTCGAACCGGCAGCAGCTCGCCACCAGCAGGACCAACCGGGACATTGCCGGCACGCGGCTGCGCGAGAGCCTCGTCCACACCACCGCGAACGTGAAGGCGGCCTACTGGAACCTGGTGTCGGCGCACGCCACGGTGGACGCGCGCCGCTCGACCCTCGAGCTGGCGCAGGAGCTGGTGCGCGTCAACAAGGCGAAGGTCGACGTCGGCACCTCGCCGCCGCTCGACCTGGTGTCGGCACAGGCGGAAGTCGCCGCCGACCAGGAGCAGCTGATCATCGCCGAGACCGCGGTGAAGCAGACCGAGGATCGCCTGCGCCTGCTGATCTTCGACACCACCAACCGGGAGAACTGGAACGTCGCCATCGAGGCCGTCGACTCGCCGCCGATCACGACCGCGTCGATCGACCTCGAAGCGGCGGTGACGCGCGCGCTCGCGGAGCGCGCCGATCTCCTCCGCGCCCGCAAGGACATCGAAAACGCGGAGACCGGCGTCAAGTTCGCCAACAACCAGCGCCTGCCTGACGTCCGCGTCAACGCCAGCTACCAGGCGAGCGGTCTGGGCGGCACCCAGATCCTGCGCACCGGCGGCTTTCCCGGCACCATCGTCGGCCCGGGGACGAACACGCCCTTCGGCGACGTCATCAGCCAGCTGTTCGCCCACGACTACCCGACGTGGGGTGTTGGCGTCAGCGTCTCCTACCCGATCGGCGGCAGCGTCGAGCAGGCCAACTACGCCAGAACGCAGCTCGAACGCTCGCAGTCCGAGCAGCGCCTGAAGGGCGACGAGGCTCGCGCGATCCAGCAGGTGCGCGACGCGGCTTGGAAGATCGAGATGAACGCGAAACGGATCGAGACCACGCGGTCGGCGCGCGAGCTGGCCGAGCAGCGGCTCGACGCCGAGCGCAAACGCTTCGAAGTCGGGATGTCGACGAGCTTCCTGACCATCCAGGCGCAGCGCGATCTCGCCAACGCCAGGACCAACGAGCTCAGCGCCGTGCTGGCCTACGACCTGTCGCTCGTCGACTTCGAGGCGCTGCAGCAGGCCGGGCCGGCCGGATCGAGTTCCACCACCACGACCACCGGCAGCGGATCCGGCACACCCGCGTCCTCGGACCAGTCGAGCGCCGCAACGGGGTCGTCCAGCCGGCAATGAGCGGCGAGGCCCGGGTGTGGCGTCTGCGAAAGAATTCCACCTGGCTCGACGCGCGCCTGAGCGAGAACGCCGAACACGCGGGCGTCGAGCTGCAGTTCTTCCGCGACAACACCCTCATCTCCTCGCGCCGATGGCCGTCGCGAGCGGAGGCGATGGCCGACGCCGAGCGTCAGCTCCGCGAGCTGGAACGCGCCGGATGGAATGCTCACTGGTAGAGAATTCAGAATTAAGAATTTGGAATTTGGAATTCCGAGCTCGAGAATCCCGAATTCTGAATTCCTAATTCCGAATGCTTAATTCTCAAAGGGGCCAGCCTGGCCATATAGGTATAGACGACCGGCGTCAGGTAGAGCGTGATCAGCTGCGAGACCAGCAGGCCGCCGACGACCGCGAGCCCGAGCGGCCGCCGCGCCTCTCCGCCCGATCCCAGCCCGAGCGCGATCGGCAGCGCCCCCAGCAACGCGGCCATCGTCGTCATCATGATCGGCCGGAAACGGATCACGCAGCCCTCGTAGATCGCTTCCGCTGGCGTCTTGCCGTGCGTGCGCTCCGCTTCGAGCGCGAAGTCGATCTGCATGATCGCGTTCTTCTTGACGATGCCGACCAGCATGATCAGGCCGACGAACGAGTACACGTTCAGCTCGTTGCCAAACAGCGACAACGTCAGCAGCGCGCCGAGACCGGCCGACGGCAAGCCGGAGAGAATCGTGAGCGGGTGAATGTAGCTCTCGTACAGCATGCCGAGCACGATGTAGACGACGCCGATGGCGACGATGAGCAGCAGCCCGAGGTTGCGCACCGAGTCCTCGAACGCCTTGGCCGACCCCTCGAACGCGACCGTCATCGTCGCTGGCAGCAGCCGCGCCCCGAGCGCGCGAATCTCGTCGACCGCGTCGCCGAGCGCGACCCCAGGCCGCAGGCCGAACGAGATCGCGACCGCCGGCAGCTGGCCCGAGTGGTTGACGGTCTGCGGGCTCACATCCTCGACCGTGTGCATCACCGAGTCGAGCGGGACCATCGCGCCGCCCTGGGTCTTGAACGCCAGATGGCCGAGGGCGCCGACGCTGGTCTGGTACTTGGGATCGAGCTCCAGCAGCACCCGGTACTGCGCCTCGTCGCCGTAGATCGTCGACGACCACCTCGGCCCGAAGCCGCTGTAGAGCGCGCCTGAAATCGCCGCCGGATCGAGCGCCACCGCCGCGGCCTTGTCGCGGTCGATCACCAGCCGCACACGGGGACTCTTGATCTCGAGATCGCTGGATACATCCTGCACCAGCGGCAGCTCCATGATCGCGGTCTGAAACTTACCGGCCCAGTCGTAGAGTTGCGCCGTGTCGGGGCTGCGCAGCGTGACGCTGTAGCTGTTGTCGCCCTGCCGGCCGCCGATCTGCAGCGCCGGTGGCAGGGTCACAAAGGTGCGAAATCCCGGAAAGCGCGCCAGCAGCGGGCGCGTTTGCGCGACGATTTCCTGCGCGGTGTTGACGCGATCGGCGCGCGGCTTCATCCGCATCACCACCCGGGCGGTGTTCATCGCCCCGGCGCCGCCCGGGCCATTGCCGAGAAAGGCCACCGCGCGCTGCAGGTTCGGGTTCGTGCGCACCAGGTTCCCGACCCGCCGCACGTTCTCGTACATCTCCTCGTAGGCCGTGCCCTGGGCCGCGCGCAGCCCGATGTTGATCGAGTCGTCGTCCTGGTCGGGGATGAATCCCTTGGGCACGACGCGAAACATCTGGGTGGTGGCGCCGAGCACGACGAAGAACAGCACCAGGACCGCGAGCCGGTGCCGCAGCGCGAAGGTGAGGCTGCGGCTGTAATGGCGGCGGAACGCGTCGAAGGCGCGGTCGACCCAGGGCTGGGCGGCGCCCCGGGGGCGCGCTCTCAACAGCCGGCTGCAGAGCATCGGCGTCAGCGACACCGAGACCAGTCCCGAGATCACCACCGCCGCGGTAATGGTGACGGCGAACTCGCGGAACAACCGGCCGAGGATGCCGCCGAGAAACAGCACCGGGATGAACACCGCCGCCAGCGACACCGTCATGCTGAGGATCGTGAAGCCGACTTCGCGCGAGCCATCCAGGGTCGCGCGCAGCGGATCGACCCCCTCCTCGAGGTGCCGCACGATGTTTTCCAGCATCACGATCGCGTCGTCGACCACGAAGCCGAACGACAGGATCAGCGCCATCAACGACATGTTGTTGAGGCTGAAGTTCATCAGCCGCATCACCACCAGCGTGCCGAGGATCGAGAACGGCAGCGCCAGCGCCGGGATCAGCGTCGCCGAGGCGTTCTGCAGGAACAAGTAGATCACGAACACGACCAGCACCAGCGTCGCCGCCATCGTGATTTTGATGTCTTTGAACGCGGCGCGTATCGACAGCGCCCGGTCGGTCCCCTGGATCAGTTTGATCGCCGGTGGCAGCTGGCTGCTGATCTGCGGCAGCAGTCCCTTGATCGAGTCGATCACCTCGAGGGTGTTGCTGCCCGGCTGTTTCTGGACCGACACCAGGATCGCGCGCCGCTCGCGATCCGGATCGAACAGCCACGACGCGCTGTGGTTGTCCTCGACGCTGTCGATCACGGTGGCAACCTGCTGGAGGCGGACGGGGGCGCGGTTGTGGAAGCCCAGGATCATCGGCCGGAACGCGTCGGCGGTCATCAGCTGGCCGTTGGCGCGGATGGTGAAGGTGCCGGTCGGTCCGAACAGCTGCCCGGTCGGGAGGTTGACGTTGGAGTTCTGCAGCAGCTGGTCGATCTCGTTGATGCCGATGCCCTGCGCGCGCAGGCGATCGGGATCGACCTGGACCCTGACCGCGTATTTCTGGCCGCCGAGCACGTTCACCTGGGCGACCCCGCTCAGGGCGGCGATCTGCGGCGCGATCAGCGTCTGGGCAAAGCCGTCAATCTCCGACAGCGGC
>DATASG010000247.1:0-14021 GCA_036269295.1 Vicinamibacterales bacterium
GACCGATTCGAATGCGATCTCCGGGACGTTCTGCGCCTTGGCCTTGCTTTGCGCGAAGCCGGGGCCGGCCAGGAAAAGCCCGGCGATAACGCCACACGCGGTCAGGATACGCTTCATGAAGCCTCCGAAGATGATGGAGCAGGCAATCTATACGAGCGCGTCGGAAGGTTCAAGCGGGCGGCGGATGGCTCGCTCGAAGGGTGTCGACCGAGCCTCATCTTATCCCGAGATGACCGTGCTTATTCCGAGGTGACCGTGCCGCCCGCGGAGCGAAACGCGGCGAGCACGGCGTCGAGTTGGATTTTCAGATCCTGGCGGGCGAGCCAACTGGTGTCCGTCAGACGCACGGCGGTGACCTTGCGGAGGTCGCCGGCGAGGTTCTCGAACAGCTGCGCGGTGGTGCCGTCCATCTGCGAGTCGAGGAAGCGCATGAACAGCGGCTCGCACGACAGCACCGCGGGCCGCCCCGCGCGCAGAAACAGAAAGTCGCGTCGCTCAACTCTCAAGGCTCAACTCTCAAGGCTCAACCGGCAACGGTCAGAATCGTGCGCGCGACCATGGCTCGGGTCATGGGCACCTTGTAGCCATTCTTTGCCAGGGGCCGCGCGCCGGCGACCGCCGCCACTCCCGCCTTCCCTGCCAGCTCCGCCGTCATCCGCTGACCGGTCAGCATCTTCTCGACCTCCGGCAGGCGCCACGGAATCGGCGCGACGCCACCGAGCACGACGCGCGCCGAGCGGCAGATCTCCCGTTCCATCTCGAGCACGATCGCGGCGCTGACGACGGCATGCGTCCAGGCTTCGCGATCCATCACCTTGTGATACGCACTGCGAACGCCGGCTCGCGCCGGCGGCAGCGTGATCGAAGCCAGCATCTCGCCGTCCTTCAGCACGTTCTCGCGCGAGGCGTCAGCCGCCGGCAGCGTGAAAAACTCGCGCGCCGCCACCACGCGATCGCCGGCGGGACCCGCGAGATGGAACGCGGCGTCGAGTGCGACGAGGGCGGTCGCGGTGTCGGACGGGTGGACGATGTAGCTTGGGCCGCCGCCGAAAATGGCGTGGAATTCGTTCTCGCCCGCCGCCGAATAGCAGGTCGTGCCGCCGTTCTTCAGACACGCGAAGCCGTTGCGGTAGTACCAGCACCACGGCCGCTGGCAGACGTTGCCGGCAATCGTCGCCGCGTTGCGAATCTGCGGCGTAGCGACGCTCTCGGCCGCTTCGGCCAGCACCGCGTAGCGCTCGCGGACCGCCGGCACGCGCGCCAGCGCGTCCAGCGTCGTCAGACCGCCAATCGTCAGCCCGCCGCCCGGGGCGGGCTTGACCTGGTCCAGGCCCTTGATCGATTTCAGGCTGACCAGGACATCCGGGGTGACCAGCCGCTCCTTCATCATCCCCAGCAGATCGCTGCCGCCGCCGGCGATGGCGACGCTGCGATTGTCGGCGCGTGCCTGCTTGACAATCGTGACCGCGTGCGCGAGGTCGCGCGGGTTGGCGTTGGAGAAGGCCTTCATGCCCGCACCTCCCGTCCCGCCATCGCCGCGACAATCTTCTCGCGGGTAATCGGCAGGTCCTTCATTCGCACGCCGATGGCGTTGAACACGGCGTTGGCGACGGCGGCCGGCGACGGCACTTTGCTCGACTCGCCCATGCTCTTGGCGCCGAACGGCCCCAGGCCGTCGTCCGACTCGATGAAGAGCACCTCGATCTCGGGCGCGTCGCGATGGGTTGCGACGCGGGCGCCGTAGTAGCCGGCCGACAGCGGGCTGCCGCTGCGGCGGTCGTAGACCAGGTCCTCGTGCAGCGCCATGCCAATCCCCATCGTCGCCCCGCCTTTGATCTGACTGCTCGCGGTCAACGGGTTCATGATCCGCCCGCAGTCGTGGACCGCCAGGTATTTCGTGACATGCGCGCGTCCAAGCTCGGTGTCGACCTCGACCTCGACGAAGTGGGCACCGAACGCGCTGCGCACTTTTCCCTGCACCGTCGGATTCGGTGACGCCGACGCGATCAGCACCTGGTCGCCTTTCGGCAGGCCCTTATCGGCAATCTGCCGCTTCAGATCGCGGGCCGCCTCGATCACGGCGAAGCCGGTCATGATCGTGGTCCGGCTTCCGGATTCCCCGACCGAGTAGGGGCAGCGATCGGTGTCCCCCCACACCACCTCGAGCTGCGACAACGGTATGCCCAGCTCCTCTGAAGCAATCAGCCCCATCGTCGTCTTGGCGCCGCCGCCCACATCGGTGACGCCGACGTGCACGGCGTAGTTACCCTTCGAGTCGACGCGGACGACCGCGCTGCTGCGGCCGAGGCCAGCGCGGAACGCCATGAACGAGACGCCGGCGCCGCGCTTGATCGGCCCAGAACCGGATCCAGGAACCGGCTTCCACCGCTTCTTCCACTCGAAGGCGTCGGCACCGCGGCGGATGCACTGGTCGAGCGAGTAGGAGGTGTAGGGCGTCTGATCGCCGGCCTGGCGCGTCATGTTCTTGAGGATGAACTCGACCGGATCCATCTTCAGCCTGGCGGCGACGTCGTCCATCATCGACTGGATGCCGAAGAAGCCCTGCGGGAACTCCGGGCCGCGGAAGTTCGCTGACACGGTCCGGTTGGTGTAGACCGGCGAGATCGAGGTCTCGATATGCGGGCATTGGTAGATCTCGACGCCCGCGATGTTGCCGGTATTCTTGCGGTACGGTCCCATGCCGCTGTAGCCGCGCAGCTGGATCGCCTGCAGCGTGCCGTCGTTCTTGACGCCGACCTTGTAGTACTGCGCGGTCGGCCAACGGCCGTGGACGCCGATGAAGTCCTCCTTGCGCGAGAGCTCCAGCTTGACCGGCGCGCCGGCGTTCCTGGCAAGCGTCGCGGCGATCAGATCGGCGTCGTGGTTCTGGTTCTTGTTCCCGAAGTTGCCGCCCATGTACTGGCAGACGACCCGGACTTTCTCCTGGGGGATGCCGAGGTCGCGCGCCATGTCGGTGCGGCAGTTGGCGACGCCGCCAGTCGGCGTGTAGACCGTGAGCTTGTCGCCGTCCCATGCCGCGACGCAGCCGCGCGGCTCCATCTGGGCGTTGTGCACGAACGAAGTCGAGTAGCGATCCTCGAACACCTGATCGGAGGCGGCGAAGCCGGCGTCGACGTTGCCGCGCCTGGTGCCGAGCGGGATGGTCTCGTTGCGCGCGTTCGGCGACAGGTTGCCCTCGGGCCAGATCTGCGGCGCGCCGGGCTTCATCGCCTCTTCGGGATCGAGCACGAACGGCAGCGGCTCGTAGTCGACGCTGATCAGCTGCAGCGCATCTTCGGCGGTGTGGCGATCGACGGCCGCCACCGCCGCCACCGGTTCGCCGACGAAGCGGACCGGGTTGTTGAACGCGTAGCGGCGGTGCTTGGTGATCTTCTTGACCTCTTCGTTGTACTGGGCGCCACCGGAAATCGACCCGGCGCCCCAGACGAAGGTGCAGTTCTCGTGAGAGATCACGGCCCTTACGCCGGGCAGCGCCAGCGCCTTCGAGGCGTCGATCCGGAGGATGCGCGCATGCGGATGCGGACTGCGCAGCACACGGGCGTAGAGCATGCCCGGGAGCATCACGTCACCGGTGTAGGTCGCCTTGCCCGTCGTGCGCTCGACGGCGTCGATGCGCGGCGTCGCATGACCGACGACCGTCAACGCAGCAACCGTTGAACCCGCGGAGAAGGTCGTGTTCTGCGAGCTCTGCGGGTTCTGCGTCGATCGTGGATCCCCGGCGCCGACGACCGCGTCGATGTAGTGGTTGTAGCCGGAACAGCGGCAGATGTTGCCGGTCATCGCCGCTCGTGCCTGCTCCGCGGTCGGATGCGGGGTCGAATTCAACAGCGCCTTCGCGCTCATCAGCTGGCCCGATGTACAGAAGCCACACTGGGGTGCGTCGTGGGTCACGAACGACCGCTGCAGCGGGTCATGCAACAGTCCCTCGACGGTCTGGACGGCGCGGCCATCGGCCCACACCGCGAGGTGGCTGCACGAGTAGACCGGCTTGCCGTCCATCAGCACGGTGCAGGCGCCGCATTCGCCGCGGTCGCAGCCGATCTTGGTGCCGGTCAGTCCGAGATGATCGCGCAGCGCTTCGACCAGCGTCCAGCGATCCTCGACCTGGAGCGTACGGCGTGCGCCGTTGACCGTCAGGGTGATGGCCGTGCGCGCCGCGGATGCCGGCGCCGCCGGCTGCGAGCGGAGCGCCGGAGCGACCGCGGCGGCCGTCAGCGCCGTGCCGGTGCCTTCGAGAAACTGACGGCGGGAGACTCTTCGCGTGCGCATGGGAGACCTCCGAAGGAACCGGGATGCGGGGATTATACTGACGGCGCTCGTCAGGTGCAGGAGACCTTACAAGCTTTGACAAACGTGGATCGTCTGTTTCTGAGCGAATTGCGACGCATCGTGGGGAATTCGGGCGTCCTCGACGACCCGCTCGAGCTCCTGACCTACGAGTGCGACGCGCTGCCGCACCTGCGCCAGACGCCGGCGGCCGTGGCGCTTCCCTCGTCGACGGCCGAGGTGCAGGCGATCGTGCGCCTCTGCGCGCTCTCTGGCGTGCCGTTCGTCGCCCGCGGTCACGGCACCGGCCTTTCAGGCGGCGCCCTGCCGGTCGCCGGCGGTCTCGTCATCGCCATGGCTCGCCTCAACCGCATCCTCGACGTCGACATCGCAAACCAGCGGATGACGGTGGAGCCGGGTGTCACCAATCTCGACATCACCAAGCGGGTCGCGCCGTTCGGCTACTACTACGCGCCGGACCCGTCGAGCCAGCAGGTGTGCTCGATCGGCGGCAACGTCGCCGAAAATTCCGGCGGCGCGCATTGCCTGAAGTACGGCTTCACGGTGCATCACGTGCTCGGGATCGAAGCGGTGCTGCCCAACGGCGAGCTCGTCCACCTCGGCGGCTCGCTCGCCGACACGCCAGGTCCCGATCTGCTCGGTCTCATCGTCGGCTCGGAAGGCACGCTCGCCGTCGTCACCAGCATCACGGTGCGGATTCTCCGGCGGCCGGAGACGGTGCAAACCCTGCTCGCGGCGTTCGACACGATCGACGCCGGCGGCGCGGTCGTGTCCGATATCATCGGCGCCGGCATCATCCCGGCCGCGGTCGAGATGATGGACTCGCTGGCGATCCGCGCGGCCGAGGCCGCGGTTCATCCGAACTTTCCCGACGCCGACACGGTGTTGATCGTCGAGCTCGACGGCCCGGCCGCGGAGGTGACGGCGCTGTTCGATGGCGTGGTGACGATGTGCCGGCGCCATGGCGCGACTGCGATCGAGGTGGCGCAGACGGACGAGCAGCGGGCGCGGATCTGGCGCGGCCGCAAGGCCGCCTTCGCCGCGATGGGGCGGGTGTCGCCGAACTATTACGTGCAGGATGGGGTGGTGCCGCGCACCCGGCTGCCGGAGGTGCTGAACCGCATCCGCGCGCTCGAAACGCGGTCGGGCCTGCGGATCGGCAACGTCTTCCACGCCGGCGACGGCAACCTGCATCCGCTGATCTGCTACGACGAGCGCATTGCTGGCCAGGCTGAAGCCGCGTCCGACGTGGCCGCGGAAATCCTGTCCTACTGCATCGAAGCCGGCGGATCGCTGACCGGTGAGCACGGTATCGGCGCCGACAAGTCGCAGTACATGCCGACGATGTTCAGTCCGGAGGATCTGGCGTTGATGCAGCGGGTGCGGGCGGTGTTCGACCCGGGGGGGCTCTGCAATCCTGGGAAGGTATTCCCGACACCGCGGATGTGCGGCGAAGTGCCAGGACCGTACCGCCGCCATCCGGTCGAAGCGGCGGGGCTCGGCGAGCGGTTTTAGGGAACGTCGCAACCAGTGCAAACGACTCCCGACCCCGTTTTGCTCCAGCCCGCGAACGCCGCGGAGGTCGCGGCCGCCCTCCGCCGCGCGTCGGAGGCGCGGCAGTCCATCGTGATCCGCGGCGCGGGCACCAAGAGCGAGTGGGGACGGCCGGCGGCGCGCGTCGATGCGGTCCTGGACATGCGGCGGGTGAACCGCATCCTGGCGCACGAGCACGGCGACATGACGGCGACGGTCGAGGCCGGCGCCACCCTGCACGACGTGAACGCGGCGCTCGCGATCCACGGACAGACGCTGCCGCTCGACCCGCCGTTCGCGGATCGCGCCACCATCGGCGGCCTGCTCGCCACCAACGACAGCGGCCCGCTGCGCCATCGCTACGGCACACCGCGCGACCTCGTGATCGGCATTCAGCTCGCGACCACCGACGGCGTCCTGACCAAAGCCGGCGGCCAGGTTGTGAAGAACGTCGCCGGCTACGATCTGTCAAAGCTGGTGACGGGATCGTTCGGCAGCCTCGCCGCGATCATCAGCGCGACGTTCAAGCTCGCGCCGCTGCCGGCGGCGTCGAAGACGTTACGGATCGGCGTGGGCGACAAGGCGACCGTCGCCGAGATCGTACGAAGGATGATGGCCAGCCAGCTGGAGCCGGCGGCTCTCGAGGTCGTCGTTGGTCATAGGTCGTTGACCATCCTGATCCGTTTCGCCTCTCTCGCCGCCGTCGTCGACGCGCAGATTGCTCAAGCGACCGCGGTCATCGAGGGCTGCGCAACCGACGCGGCGGTCCTTGACGGAGACGCCGAGCGGGCGCTGTGGCACGAACTCGCCGCCGCGATCTGGAATCAGCCCGGCGCGATCGTCCGCGCCAGCTGGCTGCCGGCACAGATCGCCGCCGGGCTCGGCGAGCTCGATCGGCTCACCGCCTGCACGACATCCGTTCAGGCACGCGCGGCGATCGGCGCAGGGCTGATTCGCATCGACGGCGACGCGCCGGCGCAGGCAACCGTCATCGAGCAGTTGCGCCGGTCGCCCGTATTCGGCAACGTCGTCATCCGGCGCGGATCCGACGCGCTCAAGGCGGTGGTGGACGTCTGGGGACCGCACGGCGATCGTCGGCCGTTGTTCGATTCGCTGAAGCGCGCGTTCGATCCCAACGGCGTGCTGAACGCCGGCCGAGGGCCCTTGTGACCCACCTTCGCTCTCCTGAAGAGGCGGCGACCGTGGCACGCCAAAGCGCCCCGGGCGCGACGGCGACGTTCGACGCGATCCACCCGCCCGCTTCCGCGCTGATCGACACCTGTGTGCATTGCGGGTTCTGCCTGCCGACCTGCCCGACGTATGCGTTGTGGGGCGAGGAGATGGACTCGCCGCGCGGCCGCATTTATCTCATGAAGGCCGGGCTCGAAGGGCGCGCCGAGATGACGCCGGCCTTCGTCGGCCACTTCGACTCCTGCCTCGGCTGCATGGCGTGCGTCACATCGTGTCCTTCCGGCGTGCAGTACGCACCGCTCATCGAGGCGACCCGCGCCCAAATCGAGCGGCGCTACCCGCGCGCTCTCGCCGATCGCCTGTTCCGCGGCCTGCTCTTCGCGCTGTTTCCGTTCCCGAACCGTCTGCGGATCGCGCTGATGCCGCTCGCGATCTGGCAAGCCGCGACCCGAAGAAACCGGGGAGACCGCCGAGACCAGCGAGCACTGCGGTTTCCTCCGGACGTGCCGTTGCCGATGGCGCGACGGCGAACGTCGCTGTCCGCGCGGATGGCCGCGATGCTGCGGCTCGCGCCGAAGGTGACGTTGACGTCGTTGTTCTCGTCGATCCCGGCGCGGACGCCTGCCGAAGGGGCCAGGCGGCTGACCGTCGGCCTGCTGACCGGCTGCGTGCAACGGCTGGTGTTTCCCCAGGTCAACGCGGCGACCGTCCGTGTCCTCTCCGCCGAAGGATGCGACGTGCTGGCGCCGCCCGAGCAGGGCTGTTGCGGGGCGCTCGCGCTGCACGCCGGCCGGGTCGACGAAGCGCGCACCTTTGCGCGGCGCACGATGGAGCTGTTCGAGCGCGCGGGCGTCGACCAGATCGCCGTCAACGCCGCCGGCTGCGGATCGTCGATGAAGGAGTACGGCCAGCTGCTGGCGGACGAGCCCGCGTGGGCGGGGCGCGCGCGCGCGTTCTCGGCGCGCGTCCGCGACGTCAGCGAGATCGTGTCGGAGCTCGGCGTCCCGCGCGCACCGAGGCATCCGCTCGCCTTGCGCGTCGCTTACCACGATGCGTGCCACCTCGCGCACGCGCAGGGCGTGCGTCAGCCGCCGCGCGACCTGCTGCGATCAATCCCCGGCATCGAGATTCTGCCGTTCGCCGAGCCGGAGATCTGCTGCGGCAGCGCCGGTATCTACAACCTGGTCGAGCCGGACGCGGCGCGCGAGCTCGGCGATCGCAAGGCCGCGCACATCGATGCCGTCAGCCCCGATCTCGTCGCCACCGCAAACCCTGGCTGCACGCTCCAGATGACCGCCGCGTCCGCTCGGCTCGGCCGTATCCGGCCCATTCGACACCCGATTGAGATCCTCGACGCCTCGATTCGCGGCGTGGATCCACTAGAAAGGGGTTGAAGGGCCAGCCCGCTGCTACGATGAGGGACTACCTGCCTGTCCCCACGACCGGACAGGGTTGTTGTCACCGGGCGGCGGGAATCCGGCATCGAGCTGCAGCGGCTATCCTTCAAGTCACATGCGCCGAATGAGATAGCGCCTTCGAGCGACGCGAGACCGGTGGCACCGTGATTGCTTCCTCCGAGATCAGCCAACGCCCATTTAATGCTTCGAGGATGTCCGTGAGCCGATATAAACGTTTCGCAGTGTTCGTCGCGCTCGCCATTGCCGTGGTCGTCGCCTCGGCCGCGACCGGCGAGGCGCAGGTTCGCGGCCGCTTCCGGACGAGCGTGGTCGTCGTCGGCGGCGGTTTCTACGACCCGTTCTTCTACGCCGACCCATGGTGGGGCTACCAGTACCCGTATCCGATCCGGCCGTACGGTTACGGCTACGGCCGTTACGAGGCCGAGGCGTCTGTGCGCCTCGAGGTGAAGCCCAAGGAGGCCGAAGTCTACGTCGACGGCTACTACGCCGGCGTGGTCGACGATTTCAACGGCACGTTCCAGCGGCTGCACGTCCCGCCCGGCGAGCACGAGATCGAGTTGTGGCTCGACGGCTACCGGACGGTTCGGCAGAAAGTTTACCTGACGCCGGACAACACGTTCCGCATCAAGTATCAAATGGAGCGGCTCGCATCGGGCCAGGCGACGGAGCCGAAGCCGCAGCCGATCAATCCGCCGCAGGACGGCAACCAGCCGCGCATGCAGCCGCCGCCGATGCAGCAGCCGATGGGACGCGGACCGGTGACGCGCCGCGCGCCGCCGCCACCGCCGGACGATCCGCGCGGCCCGGACAGCCCCCGCGGCCCTGATGCTCCGCGAGGTGCACCGCGCAACGCGGCCTATGGCACGCTCGCGATCAAGGTACAGCCGGGCGACGCGGAAGTGTCGATCGACGGCGAGACCTGGCGCGGCCCCAACGCTCAGGATCGCTTGACGGTCGAAGTCGCGGAAGGCTCGCACACCGTCGAGATTCGCAAGTCCGGCTACCGCACTTACGTCACGCAGGTCGACGTACGGCGCGGTCAGACGACGCCGTTGAACGTCAGCCTGCGGGGCGAGCAGTGATCCGTTCAGCGATCAAGGCGACCGCCGCGACGCTGGCGCTGTGGCTGCTGCCGGTGGCGGCTTCCGCACAGACGGCCGCGGCGCTCGACCTCTCCGCGGCCGAGCAGCCGTCGCAAGGTCCGATGATCGTGGAGCGGGTGCACAATGGCTTCCTGGTCGTGCCCGAGTTCAAGTTCACCGAGGTGGATCGGCGATCGGCTGGCCTGGCCGGCGCCTACGCCGGCCTCGTCATCGACGAACGCTTCTTCATCGGCGGCGGCGGGTACGTGCTGACGGCGGAGCGGCGCGGCCGCGACCTGGCCTATGGCGGCCTCGTGCTGCAGTGGCTCGGGGCCGGCAACGATGTATTCGCGTTCAGCGCCAAGACCCTGCTTGGTGGCGGCAGCACGGAATCGTCCGGCACCATTCAGATTCTCGACCGCGGGCAGGCGATCACTTACCCGTTTCGCAGCCGGCAGAGCTTTTTCGTGGCGGAGCCTGAGGTGGACCTGCTGATCCACTTCACGGATCATATCGGGCTGGCAGTCGGTGCCGGCTACCGCTTCACCGGCTCCGACCGCTACGATCGCGACCTCGGCATTCCGGACAGCCGGCTGAGCGGCGCGGTCGGGAGCATCGGGCTGCGAATCGGCGGCGGGTCCTAGCGTCCCGTCCTCGCTAACACGGACCACCTCGCGGGCGGGGCATTCCGGCTCCGCCCCAACGCGACTGCCGCGTGTCCCCCACACACACGCTGCCCGGTCATCTCCACCGCTGGTACAGGTCGAAAGGTGTCCTTGCGCGCATCCGCGGATTGCGCGGATTGTGATTGTGCGGATTACACGGCGGGACACCCTTCGACCGAGCCAGCTGGGGGGCGATGACATACAATTCATCGGGCTTCGAGAACTGCGCTTCTCGGCCAACGGCACACGTCATGACCAACCACACCGCATGACCTCCAACAACGCCGTGACCGAGGTGGTCGAGGCCGAAGGCCACCTGATCGACTCGCAGCTGATGAACGCGATGTTCGACACCGTCGTCCGCCACGACGCGGCGTTCGACGTGCTGGAGTTCCGCATCGGCCGCACCAACGACGAGCCGTCGTTCGTGTCGATGCGGGTGACCGCGAAGGCGCCGGCGGCGCTCACCGGAGTCCTCGAGGAGCTGATCGCGCTTGGCTGCCGCGTGGCGCGTGCCGAGGACGCGCACCTGGTTGCCGCCGATCGCGACGGCTGCGCGCCGGAGGACTTCTACTCGACCACGAACCACCAGACGTCGGTGCGGATCGGAGGAGAGTGGGTGCGGGTCGAGCGCCAGCGCATGGACGCAGCGATCGTGGTCGAGCAGGCGCAGGCGATCTGCCGCAAGCTACGCGAGATCCGCAAGGGCGACACCATCGTCTGCGGGATCCACGGCATCAAGATCGTTCCCGAGTTCCAGGAGCGCGATCGGCACGGCTTCGCGTTCATGACCAACGAGATTTCGTCCGAGCGCCGGGTCGAAGTCGGGGTGTCGCGGATCGCGGCGATGATGCGGGCGGCAAAGCAAGCAGGCGACCGCATCGCCTTCGTCGCCGGGCCGGTCGTCGTCCACACCGGCGGCGGCGCCTATTTCTGCGATCTCGTCCGCGGCGGTTACGTCGACGTGCTGCTCGCCGGAAACGCCCTTGCGGTGCACGACGCTGAGCAGGCACTCTACGGCACGTCGCTGGGCGTCGACATGGAGAGCGGCCGTGCCATCGAAGGCGGTCACCGGCACCATATGCGCGCGATCAACGCGATCTACCGCGCCGGCGGCCTGCGTGCGGCCGTCGAGGGCGGTGTCCTCACCTCCGGGGTGATGTTCGAATGCATCAAGCGCAACGTCGACTACGTGCTCGCGGGCAGCATCCGCGACGATGGGCCGCTGCCGGATACGATCGTGAACCTGGTCGAGGCGCAGGACCGCTACACCGCGGCGCTGCAAGGCGTGAAGCTGGTGCTGGTGCTGTCGACGATGCTGCACGGTATCGGGGTCGGCAACATGCTGCCGGCGTGGGTGCGGCTGGTGTGCGTGGACATCAATCCGGCGGTGGTCACCAAACTCGCCGATCGCGGATCGTCGCAAACCATCGGTATCGTCACGGACGTGGGACTCTTCCTGCGCCAGCTGGCCAGAGAACTTAGAACTTAGAACTCAGAACTGGAGAGCGCGAATGCGCACGATGGTGATGACGCTGTTCGGGGTGGCGGTGATTTCGTGCCTCGTCACCGGCCAGCAGGCGCCGGTCGGCTACGACGACACGCCGCTGCAGCCCAACGGGCGCTGGCGCATCCACGATGGCAAGCGCCCACAGCCGAAGGTCGTCACGCCAGGGCCGATGAACGGGGCGCCGCCGCCTCAGGATGCGATGGTGCTGGTCGGAGCGGGCGCCGATCGGAGCGCGTGGCAGATGATGGACGGCGCGGCTGTGACCTGGCCGATGAAGGACGGCGAGCTCTCGACCGGCAAGGGCATGATTCGAACGCGCGCGGAGTTCACCGACTACCAGCTGCACGTCGAGTTCGCGACGCCGAAAGAGGTCAAGGGCAACAGCCAGGAGCGCGGCAACAGCGGTGTGTTCCTGAACGGCAAGTTCGAGATTCAGGTGCTCGACAGCTATCAGAACCGGACGTACGCCGACGGCTCGGCGTCGGCGATGTACGGACAGTATCCGCCGCTGGTGAACGCCTCGCGGCCGCCCGGCGAATGGCAGGCCTACGACATCGTCTTTCGATCGCCCCGGTTCGCAGCGGACGGGAAACTCGACAAGCCGGCGATCGTGACCGTGCTCCACAACGGCATCCTCGTGCACGATGCGACGGCGTTCTGGGGGCCGACGGCGCACAAGAGAATCGATCCGTACGCCCCGGACAATGCCAAGGGGCCGATCGCGCTGCAGGACCACGGCAACCCGGTACGGTACCGGAACATCTGGATCCGGCCGATCGGACGCGACGACGAGTGACCGGGTCGACGAGAAGGCGATGGCGCCCGACTCCTACTCCCTCGGCGGCACGTCGAAGAGCTCGAGACCCGTGATCGGCGTGAACGAGACGCTGACGCGGACGACGGCGCCGGAATTGACCGAGGCCTTCGCGCGCGCGCGCTGACGCGAGTGACTCCGTCAAGGCTGACGACCGACGACTATTTCTTGGCGCCGACGCCGGACATCGTGAACTGTCCATCCATGATGTCGAACACCACGCCGAGCTTGTCGTCGACTGGTGTCAGCGTGATCTTGGCGGCGAACGCCTGCCCCTGGAAGTCGCCTTGATACTTCAGGACCAGATCGTTGCCCGCCTTCGAGATGTCGGTGACCTTTTGCGCCGGCATCGCGTCGGACGTCAGGTCGCACGCGACCTTGCCGTCGGCATCGGTCAGCGTCATCGTCAGGACAAACGGTCCCTGCGGGCTGTCGAGCGTGAGCTGCCACGCGCCCAGGAACTTGGCGGCGTCGGCCGTCATCAGCGGTGCGGTTTGCGCGCGAAGGGCGGGCCCACCGAGAGCGAAGAGAGCGACGACGATCGCGAGACCTACGGATCGACGCATGATCAGCTCCTTTTGAGTTCGCCGGCGCCGCCGGCCCTCAAGGCCTGCTCCAGCGCCGGGAGGTTGGCCGCCGTGGGATTCTGCACGCCGACGAGGATCTTGCCATCGGTCACCGCGGGATCGTAGAGCGGCGGTCCTGTCCGCATCAAGCGCGCGGTCACGACCAGCGTCACCACGGCCGACAGAATCGCGCCCAGCATCGTCATCTCGAAGATGACGATGAGGTTCGGCCACCAGGCCACGATCGGCATGTTGCCGGTCGACAGCGGCCAGGAGAGCTCGGTCATCCGGACGAACCAGCTGCTGATCAGCATCCCCAACAGGCCACCGACGCTGGCAATGTACCAGATCCAGGTGGCGTGGTTCTCCTGGAAGAACGCCTCATCCTCGAGCGGCTCGCCGGTGATGACGGTGATCGCGCCCGGCGCGACGCCGGCGGCGCGCAGACCGTTGACCGCGCGCTGCGCCGCGTTGCCGTCGGCGTAGAGTCCGTAGACGGCGCTCATGCGTGGGTCTCCCCGAGCGCGTGCTCGCGGGTCGCTTTCGGCGACAGCGCCGGCGACGGGTGCTCGCCCGCTTTCATCTCCCAAATCGAAATGATCGGCACGAACTTCGAGAACAGCACGTAGAGCAGCGTCATTGCCGCAAAGGTCGAGATCGTGATCAGGATCTCGACCGGCCGCGGCCGGTAGCTACCCCACGAGTAGGGCAGGTACTTATGCCCGAGCGACGGCACGACGATCAGGAAGCGTTCGAGCCACATGCCGATCAGGACGCCGAAGGAGGCGATGACGCAGCCGGCGATGGTCCGCAGCTTCTTGAGCGAGAGAATCGTCACCGGGATGACGAAGTTGACGACGACCATCGTCCAGTAGAGCGGGGCGAACGAGCCCTTCTGGGTGGCGCGGAGGACCGCAATCTCCGCCGACTCGTT
>DATASG010000248.1:0-22404 GCA_036269295.1 Vicinamibacterales bacterium
CGGTGGATGATCGCCAGACCGATCGCCGTCGTGATGACCAACAGCCCGACGATCCAGAGAATAGACCCGAACATCAGGCGCCGGCGAAAGGATCCGGCCGGCGTCATGGCTCCGCCTGGACGCGGTAGCCCAGCCCGCGCACGGTTTCGATGTACGAGCCGCCCAGCTTGCGCCGCAACCGGGCGATGAACACTTCGACGGTATTGGAGTCACGATCGGCGCTCTGCGCGTAGATGTGCTGGGTCAGCTCGGCCTGCGACACGACGCGTCCGTGCTGGTGCATCAGGTAGGCGAGCAGTCGGAACTCATGACTGGTCAGTCTCACCGTGACGCCGTCGACGGTAACTTTCGCGACGCGCGGGTCGAGCACGAGCCCACCGCATCGAAGATCGGGGGTCACCTGACCGCTGGCGCGCCGGATCAACGCTCGTAGCCGCGCCAGCACTTCCTCGATGCGGAAGGGCTTCGCGACGTAGTCGTCGGCGCCGCCGTCCATGCCTTGGACTTTCTCGTGCCAGCTGCCGCGCGCGGTCAGGATCAACACGGGAACCGCAATCCCGGCCTCGCGCCACCGGCGCAGCACGGCGAGGCCGTCCATCTTCGGCAGCCCGAGATCGAGGACGACGGCGTCGTAATCCTCGGTCTGGCCGAGGAAATCAGCGCGCTCGCCGTCGGCGGCGCAGTCCACCGCGTACCCGGCGTCGCCCAGCGCGGCCACCAGCTGCTGCGACAGCATCGCTTCGTCTTCCACGACCAGCACGCGCATGAGCCACCTTAGCGCAAACGAAGCTGAACCGCGGCTGAACGGCGCATTCATGGGCCGTTCAACCGTCGTTATGTAGCCTGGGCGTCAGAGGAGAACCGGCATGATGACAAGCCTGACGACGATGATCTCGGTGGTGGCGCTGGTGGCCGGGCTGTCGGGCCAGCATGGAAAAACGGATGCGGCGGGCCTCACCGGCACCTGGAACATGGGACTGCAGGGCGGCCACGTGATCCCCGTGGCGCTCGTGCTCGAGCAGAACGGCGAGGCGCTGACCGGCACGGTGTCGATGCCGACGCAGAGAATCGGTCAGACGGTCGATGTCGCGCTCAAGGGCGAATTCGCGCACGGCAGCTTCACGCTGGCGGGCGCGATAGAGGGGTCAAAGGAGCCGGTCACGATCGAGATCAGGGGCAAGCTGAACGACGAAGGCATGCTTGAAGGCACCGTCACGATGGGCGGCCGCGGCGAGGGGCATCGCGACATGCCGTACACAGCCGAGCGGCTCAAAGAGCGGAGCCAGTGAAACCGCTGTCGCGGCGCCACGTGCTGAAGGGAATGGGCGTCACGGTGGCGCTTCCCTTTCTCGAAGCGATGGTGCCGGCGCGCCGGGCGTCTGGTGCGGTCGCGGCGATGAAGAAGACGCGGCTCGTCTGCGTCGAGATGGTCCACGGCTCCGCCGGTAGTTCGGCGATCGGCGTCAGGAAGAACCTGTGGGCGCCGGCGGCGGTCGGACGTGACTTCGACCTCGCGCCGACCAGCCTTCGCTCGCTCGAGCCGTTCCGCGACATCCTCACGATCGTCAGCAACACTGACGTCGACCCGGCGAACCCGTTCACCGCGAAAGAAATCGGCGGCGATCACTTCCGATCCAGTTGCACGTTCCTCACCCAGGCCCACCCGAAGCAGACGCAGGGCGGCGACGTGCGCTGCGGCGTCTCGCTCGATCAGCTGTACGCGCAACGCTTCGGCCAGGACACGCCGATTCCGTCGATGCAGCTGTGCATCGAGAACGTCGACGCGGCCGGTGGCTGCGGCAACGGCTATTCCTGTGTCTATACCGACGCGATCAGCTGGGCGGCGGCCGATCGGCCGCTGCCGATGATCCGCGATCCGCGGGTGGTGTTCGACCGCCTGTTCGGCGTCCTCGAGAACGGCGCGACCAGGGCCGAGCGCGCCGAACGGCTGGCAGAGGACCGCAGCATCCTCGACTGGCTGCTGTCGTCGGTCGCGCGGCTGGCCGGTACGCTGGGGCCGGCCGACCGATCGCGGCTCGCCGACTACCTCGAGCACGTGCGCGAGATCGAGCGGCGGATCCAGATCATCGAGGCGCGCAACCGCGCCGGCCAGTTGCGTGAGCTGCCGTCGGCGCCGGTGGGCGTGCCGGACTCGTTCAGCGAGCACGTCAAGCTGATGTTCGATTTGCAGGTGCTGGCGTTCGCGTCCGACATCACCCGCGTCTTCGCCTTGAAGTTGGGGCGCGACGCGTCGAACCGCAGCTATCCTGAGAGCGGGTTCAAGGGCACCTTCCACGACACGTCGCACCACGGCGGCAAGGAGGAGAAGATCCTCAACTTCGCGACGCTCAACACCTTTCACGTCGGCCTGATGCCGTACCTGCTCGAGAAGCTGAAGAACACACCGGACGGCAACGGCTCGCTCTTGGACGACACGCTGCTGATGTACGGATCTCCAATGGGGGACTCGAACCTGCATAACCACAAACGGGTGCCGTTCTTCATGGCCGGCCGTGCCGGCGGCGCCCTGCCGGGCGGCCTCCACCTCAAGGCACCCAATGGCACGCCGCTGGCCAACGTGATGCTCAGCGTCCTGCGTGCGATCGGACTCGAGGATCTGGAGCGTTTCGGAGACAGCGAGGGCGCGTACAATATCGGGCATGGCCAGCCTGATTGAAGCGATTGCAATAAAGCGAAAGAGCTATTTCGAATACGAGGACGCGCCGTTCCATTGCCTGGACGTGGAAGTCTCCAAGCCGACCGCCCGCGGCGGCCAGACGCTCGTCCGAATCAAGATGCGGAACATGCTGACCCAGGCGGTGTTCGATCGGACGTTCAAGGCCGGCGAGAAGTTCAAGGAGCCGGACCTCGCGTTCATCTGGGCGACCTACCTCTACGCCGACGCGTCCGGTTACAACTTCATGGACCAGCAGACCTTCGACACGATCACGCTCCCGCCCGACGTCGTCGGCGACGACAGGTTTCTGCTGGTAGACAACCTGCTGATCCAGATTCACACCTTCAATGACAGGCCGATCGGCCTGGTGTTTCCGCCGCACGTCGAAATCACCGTGACCTCGACCGAGGCGGGCGCGCGCGGCGACACCGCGAGCGGCAGCGTGACCAAGGTCGCGACGCTCGAGACCGGCATGGAGATCCGCGTCCCGCTCTTCATCAAAGATGGCGAGAAGATCAAGGTCCACAGCGAATCGCGCGAGTTCTCGGGACGGGCGTGAGGCGGCGCACCGCCGAAGGGGCTGGCCGGTTGGAGCCTGATGTCTTGGTCGCACTACCTGCTCGGCGGCGTCATGGCGCTGCGGCAGGAATGAGAGCGAGGGTGTCGCGCACCCCTCGGATTTTGAAGCCACAGATGTGATCGCAGCGTGGCAAACCCTGATGACCTCTCCCACTCCCTGGGTCGGAATCGACTTCGGCACCACCAACAGCGCCGTCGCGTTCGTTGACGGCGACGGCGCCCCGCGGCTCGCGCAATTCCCGACCGCACAGGGGTCGACCACCACCTTCCCATCGGTCTTGTACTTCGAGCCCAGGAAGCCGTCGGTTGCCGGATCGGAGGCGATCGAGCGCTACCTCGCATCGGAAACCAAGGGGCGCTTCATCCAGTCGCTGAAGGCCTACCTCGCCGACCGGACATTCGAAGGCACTGGCATCGGCACGCAGCATTACTCGCTGGAGCGGCTGATCGCCCTCATCGGTCGGCACATCAGCGACCGGCTCGGTCTGGCGTCGTTGCCGTCACCGCGGCACATCGTCCTCGGCCGGCCGGTTCATTTCAGCAATCCGCCCGACGCGGAGCTCGACGCGTTCGCCGTCGCCCGTCTGCTCTCGGCGATCCGGCTCGCCGGCTTTGAAGAGATCGTGTTCGAGTATGAGCCGGTCGCGGCCGCCTACGCCTACGAGGCGCGCCTGCAGCGCGACGAGCGCATTCTGATCGGCGACTTCGGCGGCGGCACCAGTGACTTCACCATCATCTCGATCGGGCCCGGCGTGCGCAGCCGGGGACGGCGGGCATCGGACATCATCGGCACCGACGGCGTGCCGATTGCCGGCGACGCGTTCGACAAGCGCCTCATCCGCAACCTGGTTGCGCCGCGGCTCGGCATGGGCGGCGAATACCTCTCACCGCCCAACAAGTTTCTGCCGGTGCCCAGCTGGCCCTACGAACGGCTCGAGCGCTGGCACTACCTGTCGTTCCTGAAGTCACCCTCGACGCTGGAAATGCTGGAGCGCGTCCGGCGCACGGCGTCCACCCCGGAGCGTCTCGAAGCCTTCGTGCTGCTGATCAACAACGAGTTGGGCTACCAGTTGCACGAGGCGGTGCAGCGCACGAAGTTCGAGCTCTCGGCGGCAACGGCGGCGGAATTCGCCTTCGAGTCGGGTCCGGTCACGATCCGCAAGAAGGTCACCCGTGCCGACTTCGAGAACTGGATCGCCGACGAGATCGCGTCGATGTCCGGCTGCGTCGATCGACTGATGGCCGCGTCCGGCCTCGGGTTCGGCGACATCGATCGGGTCTTCCTGACCGGCGGCTCGTCGTTCGTGCCGGCGGTCCGCCAGATTTTCGTCGGCCGCTTCGGCGACGCGAAGGTGACTGGCGGCGAGGAGCTGACCTCCGTCGCTACAGGGTTGGCATTACGGGCTCGGGAGCAATGGCCGGCTGATCGAGATCCGGTAGAAACGCGGTGAGCAGGCCGATCAACGGCAGATAGGCGCACAGCCGGTAGACGTATTCGATGCTGGTCGCGTCCGCGAGCCGCCCGAGCGCGGCGGCGCCGAGCCCGCCCATCCCGAACGCGAAGCCGAAAAAGATGCCGCCGATCGTGCCAACCCGGCCCGGCACCAGTTCCTGCGCGTAGACCAGGATCGCCGAGAACGCCGACGCCAGGATTAAACCGATCGCCACGCTGAGCACGCCGGTCCAGAACAGGTTGGCGTGCGGCAGCGCGAACGTGAACGGGAACACGCCGAGAATCGACCCCCAGATCACGTACTTCGGTCCGACACGATCGCCGATCGGACCGCCGAGAATGGTGCCCGCCGCCACCGCGCCGAGAAAGACGAATAGATGCAGCTGCGCGCTCTGCACCGAGAGGCCGAACCTGCTGATCAGGTAGAACGTGTAGTAGCTGCTCAAGCTGGCAAGATAGAAGTACTTCGAGAAGATCAGGACGCCGAGCACCATCAACGCGCCGATCACCCGTGCACGCGACAATCCGGGTCTGGGTTCCCAGCCGGCCGCCGGCCCCTGATGCGCCGCCTTCGGCCGGTGCACCGCCGACCAGCGGCCCACCCGCGCCAGCAGCGCGATCGCGATCACCGCAATCAGCGCGCACCAGGCCAGGCTCGACTGGCCGTGCGGCACCACGAAGAACGCCGCCAGCAGCGGGCCGAGCGACGACCCCATGTTGCCCCCGACCTGGAACACGGACTGCGCCAGCCCGTGGCGCCCGCCCGACGACATCCGTGCGATCCGCGACGATTCCGGGTGGAAAATCGACGATCCCACGCCCATCAACCCGGCCGCCGCCAGGATCGCGCCGAGCGTTGCCGCGACCGACAGCAGCAGCAGACCGACCAGCGAGCATGCCATCCCCGCGACCAGCGAATACGGCATCGGCCGGCGATCCGTGTACATCCCCACGACCGGCTGCAGCAGCGACGCGGTCAGTTGCAGGGTCAGCGTGATCAGCCCGACCTGTGCGAAGTTCAAGCCGAGCGACACCTTCAGCAGCGGGTAGATCGACGGGATCAGCGACTGGAGCGTGTCGTTGAGCAGGTGCGATACGCTGATCGCCGTCAAGATCCCGACCACCGCGGCGTTGCGAGTCCCGGATCGTTTCTCGTGTTTTCGCGCCGGCTGGCTCATTTCGAGCTGGCAAGCTCTTTTCGAGATTTCGTGACTAAGATGTGCGCGGATCTCATAGCAGGAGGATACATGGTGACGAACCCAGGCGCTCGGGGCTCGGGGCTCAGGGCTCTCCGACATTATGCCCTCGGCGCTGTGCCCTTTGCGCTGTCGCTGGCGTTCACGCTCGCGGCCTCGCCGGCAATCGCCCAGGCGGTCGGCGGCGCCGAACACGCCAGGCCCGTGGCCGGCGATCCCGGCGTCTCGTCGATGCTGGTGATGGAGCAGCCGCAGTTCCGCGTCCTGCGCGACTACGCCGAGCCTGGCGCCACCCGCCGGATGCACTCGCACGACGATGCGACCTGGCATGTGTTCACGTTGGTGACTGGCCAGCTCCTGCTGACCATCGAGGGCGAGAGCCCGATCGAGGTGACGCAGGGACAGGTGCTGAACTTGAAGGGCGGAGCGAAGCACACGTTTCGAAATACCGGGACCGTCACCGCGACCATCGTCGAAGTGTTTGGCAAGGCGCCGAAGCCTGATAAATGACCGGCCACGACGACTCCTCCACGCGGTCGTGGGACGCGGCCGCCCACGACTGGGTGGCGCACGCCGACGCCAGCGACTATCAGAATCTCTTCCTTCACCCGCGCCTGCTCGCGCTCGTGGGTGAGGTGTCCGGACGCCGGGTGCTGGATCTCGGCTGCGGTGAAGGCGCCTGCTCGCGCGCGCTGGCCCGCCGCGGCGCGCGCGTGACCGGGATCGACGGCAGCGCCCGGCTGATCGAGGTCGCGCGCACCCGGGCGGCAGACGCGGGGCTCGAGATCGACTGCGTCTGCGCCAACGCCAGCGCGCTCACCGGGCTCGGGTCAGGCGCCTTCGATCTGGTCGTCGCCTCGATGGTGATGATGAACGTCGAGGACTACGACGGCGCGATCCGTGAGGCGTATCGCGTGCTCGCGCCCGGCGGCGCTCTCTGCATGAGCATCACCCATCCCTGCTTCTCGGCGCCGGTCTCCGACTGGGTCGGCGGCAAGGGCCGCGTCGCGCAACATTTCGCGGTCGATCGCTACTTTGAGCGGATCGCCTGGAACGATCGCATCGCCTCCACGTTCCGCACCCCGACGCTGCGCCGGCACCGCCCGCTCGAGGACTACATGAAGGGCGCGATCGACGCCGGCTTCGCGCTGCGGGCGTTTCAGGAGCCGATGGCGACCGGGGACGACCTGAGAGCCTCGGCGAGGTTCGAGCCGATGACCCGCGTTCCCTACTTCCTCTTCATGCGGTGGGGGAAGGCGTAGCCGGCGGATCCGGAGGGACCCGCCCTTCGTACGCAAACGTGAGCGCGTTGGCGGCGACGCCGATCGTCACCGTGCCGCCGTGCTCGAGCGCGCCGAACAGGATCTGATCGGTCAGCGGATCGCGGACTTCCTTCTGCACGACCCGCCCCAGCGGCCGCGCGCCGAACACCGGGTCGTAGCCCTTCACCGCCAGCCAGGCGCGCGCCTCTTCGGTCAGCGTGATCGCGACATGGCGTTCGGCCAGCTGCTGCTCCAGCTGCAGGACGAACTTGTCGACAATCTGCTCCATCACCGACGGGCTGAGCGTGCGGAAGGTCACGATCGCGTCGAGGCGGTTGCGGAACTCGGGGCTGAACACTTTCTCGATCGCCGTTTTCGACTTGCTCGCGGCGGCGCGGCGCAGCCGCTCGTCGTGCGCGTCACCGCGGCCGCCCTCGGCAAACCCGATCGAGGCCGCGCTCATCTCGCGCGAGCCGGCGTTCGACGTCAGGATGAGCACCACGTTGCGGAAGTCGGCCTTGCGGCCGGTGTTGTCGGTCAGCACCGCGTGGTCCATCACCTGCAGCAGGATGTTGTAGATGTCCGGGTGCGCCTTCTCGATTTCATCGAGCAGCACGACGCTGTACGGATGGGTGCGAACCATGTCGACCAGCAGCCCCCCCTGCTCGAAGCCGACGTAGCCGGGCGGCGCGCCGATGAGTCGCGCCACCGCGTGCTTCTCCATGTACTCGCTCATGTCGATGCGCGAGAACTCGTTCCCGAGCTGAATCGCGAGCTGCTTGGCGAGCTCGGTCTTGCCGACGCCGGTCGGGCCGGTGAACAGGAAACAGCCGGCCGGACGATCGGGCTGCCCGAGCCCCGCGCGCGAGCGCTTGATCGCCTGCGCGACGAGATGCACCGCGTCGTCCTGGCCGAACACCACGCGCTGCAGCGATTCTTCCAGGGTCCGGAGCCGCTCGCGATCCGACGACGAGGCCTGCCGCGCCGGAATCCGCGCGATGCGGGCGACGATCTTCTCGATCGCGTCAGCGTCGACGACCACCAGGGCCGGGGGGGCGGGAACGGCCGAGTCGGCAGCGATGGGCGACGGCGCTGCCAGGCGCGCCACGGAGCCGGCCTCGTCGATCAGATCGATCGCGCTGTCGGGCAGCTTGTAGTCGCGCAGATGGCGCGCCGCCAGTTTCACCGCCGCTTCCATCGCCGCCTCGGTGTAGGTGACGCGGTGGTGTTCTTCGTAGCGGCCCTTGAGACCGGCGAGAATGCGGATCGCTTCGTCGACCGACGGCTCTTCGATCGCGATCTTCTGCAGGCGCCGGGCCAGCGCGCGGTCCTTTTCGATGTGCTTGTACTCGTCGAAGGTCGTGGAGCCGACGACCCGCAGCTCGCCGGCGGTCAGCATGGGCTTGATCAGCGTCGCCAGATCCATCGTCCCGCCAGTGGTCGCGCCAGCGCCGACGGTCGAGTGGATCTCGTCGATGAACAGGATCGCCCTCGGGCGGGCGCTCAGCGCCTTGATCACCGCCTTGAAGCGCTCTTCGAAGTCGCCTCGGAACCGCGTCCCCGCCAGCAGCCCGGCCGTGTCGAGCGAGAAGATTTCCGCGTCCTTCAGCGCCTCTGGCGCATCGTCGGCCAGCAGGCGGACCGCGAGACCTTCGGCCATCGCCGTCTTGCCGACCCCGGCCTCGCCGACAAACACCGGGTTGTTCTTGCGGCGGCGGCACAGCACCTCGATGGTGCGCTGCAGCTCCAGGGTGCGGCCGATGAGCGGATCGAGCTTCCCTTCGCGCGCGCGCTCGGTGAGGTTGGAACAGTAGGCGGCAAGCGGATCGCGCGCCGTCGCCGATCCTTCGTCGCCGCCGCCGGCTTCGGTGCCGTGCGCGCCGGCGCCGGGCGAGCCCGCCGTCGGGACTTTCGAGATCCCGTGCGAAATGTACTCGAGGATGTCGAGGCGGGTGACCCCCTGCTCCCCGAGCAGCTGCGCCGCGTGGGTCTTGGGTTGCTGCAGGATCGCGGCGAAGATGTCGCCGGCCTCCACTTCGCCGCGCTGCGCGCTCTGCACGTGCAGCACGGCCGTCTGCAGGACCCGGCGGAACGCCGCCGTCTGCTCCGGCTCGCGCGCCTCGCCGCGCTTCATCTGCTCGAGCGACTCGCTCAGATAGGCGTCGAGATCGCGGCGCAGGCGCGGTAGATCGGCGCCGCAGGCGGCCAGGATCCGCTCGCCGTCGTTGTCGTGCGCCAACGCGTAAAGCAGGTGTTCGAGCGTGACGTACGCGTGTCGCCGCGAGACTGCTTCGCGATACGCGATGGTGAGGACGACTTCGATGGCGGCAGAAAACACGGTCAGCTCACGCTTCTTCGATGGCGGCGCGCAGCGGGAACTCCGCCTCGCGCGCGAGGGATGCGAGCGTCGCCACTTTGGTCTCCGCCACCTCCCATGGATACACGCCCGCGATGCCGCTGCCGTTCAGATGCACCTGCATCATGATCCGGTAGGCTTCGGCAGGCGACTTCTGGAACACGCCCTCCAGCACCCGCAGGACGAACTCCATCGTCGTGTAATCGTCGTTCAGGAGGACGACCTTGTAGAGGGTCGGCTCTTTCTTCTCGGTTTTGACCCGTTCTTTGACCGCGCCGTCGGTCTGGTCCTGTCGCTCGCTCACACTTCAGGGTACCCCACTTTTCCTGCGATTTTGGCTGCGATTGACGTAACAGCAGATATCTGCTTATTATTCGCACGTGCGGCGAAAACCCGGTCGTCTCGTCCCCCTGGAAATCGCCATCTGTCTGGCCGCGGCGACCCTGCATCAGCGCGGCGTTGCCGAGTTTCACGGCTACGAAATGGCGAAGACACTCGGCGACGCCGCGGACACGCGCCTGCTGACCGCCTACGGCACGCTGTATCGTGCGCTGGGGCGCCTGGAAAAGATGGGGCTTGTCACCAGCCGCTGGGAAGATCCGGCGGTGCCCGCGCGCGAGAACCGTCCGGGACGCAGGCTCTACACGCTCACCGCGCTGGGCGAGGCCGCCGCCGACGGGGCCCGCGGAGCGGCGCCCGCGTCACCGCCGACACGCGCGCGCAGGCGCCTGGCACCAGCATGAGCCGCCTGCTCTGCTGCGCGATCGCCCTGGTCCGCGGCTGGACGCGGCTCTACACATGGCGGATGGAGCCGCCATGGCGTGACGACCGCCGCGCCGAGATCGAATCCGACCTCTGGGAGTTTCACGAGGATGCCAGACGCCGCGGCTGGTCACCCGAGCGCATCGCGATCCATATGCTCGCACGTCTGTGTGGCGGGATGCCGCACGACCTCCTATGGCGGCTCGAATACGAGCACGAGCCAGCGCATCGCCGTCCCTCCTGGCTGACGGCGGCCGCGGCGGCGGGCGCGGCCGGCATCGCCGCCCTGTGGGTCATGTTCTTGATATCGACGTTCGTCTCGCTGCCGCCGCTTCCCGATTCCGGCGCTGTGGTCCGCGTGCTCACGCGTGCGCTGCCGGCTCACGAACCACCACCTCCGGCACCGCCGCCTCCCCCACCGAGATAGCCATCGGACAGTAGAGTCGTCATGCCCGCTTTGCTGTTCGCGTTGCTCCTGTCCGCGCCGGCGGCGCAGCCTTCGGCACAGGGTGCTCTCCCACCGCGTGACGCGCGGCCTCCCGCACAGACCGGCACCGCGAGCATCCGCGGCCGCATCGTCGCGGCCGAAAACGGGAAGCCGCTGCGCCGTGCGCGGATCACGATCTCTGGTCCTGAGCTGGGACGAGAAGGACGCAGTGCGAGCACGAGCCTGGACGGCCGTTACGAGATCGCCGAGTTGCCCCCGGGGCGTTACACAATTCGCGTGACGCGGAGCGGTTACCTGCCGCTGCAGTACGGCCAGCGCCGCCCGCTCGAACCGGGCAAGCCGATCCAGCTGGTCGAAAAGCAGACGGTCGATCGGCTCGATTTCTCGCTGCCGCGCGCCAGCGTCATCAGCGGCCAGATCACAGACGAGCTGTCCGAGCCGGTCGCCGACGTGCAGGTCTTCGCCATGCGATCGGCCTACTTCCAGGGCCGCCGCCGCATGATCCCCGCTGGTCCGCCCGCGCGCACCGACGATGCGGGTGAGTACCGGCTCACCGGTCTGACGCCGGGGAGCTACTACGTGCTGGCAGCGCTGCGCGAGACGTGGACTGTCTCCGAGAACGGGATACCGCGGACGATGGGCTACGCGCCGACGTACGCGCCAGGCGCCGCGTCGCTCACCAATGCGCGCCGCGTCTCCGTCGGCGTGGGCCAGGCCGCCGGCAACAACAACTTTGCGCTGATGCCGGGCGCCGCCGCCAGCGTGTCTGGTACCGCCACCGACTCGCTCGGCGCCCCGCTCGTGGGCCGCAACATCATGCTGATGCAGGAATTCACCGGCCTGACCGGGAGCGTGATGATGCTGGGCGGCGCCGGAACGACGGCGGCGGACGGCACCTTCACGATCAGGAACGTCCCGCCAGGCTCGTACAAAGTCGTTGCTCAAGCGACACGGGACACCGAGACGCTTCGCGGCACGGTGCTGGAGATTGCGACGCAGATCGTCACGCTCGACGGTGCCGACGTCACGAACCTGTCGCTCTCGACGTCGATGGGATGGTCGATCGCGGGCACGGTGGTCACCGACACCGGCTCGGTTCCCAGCGCTCCGCCGAGTCGCTTCGGCGTCGCCGCGAGGCTCGTCGATCCCGACCTCGGCGCCGGTCCCGGCGGAGCCCCGCCGCCACCCCCACCACCGGGTGCCGCCGGCGGCGGTGCCATCCCCGACAGCGGCCGCGTCAGGGAGGACTGGAGCTTCAGCGTGGTGGCGGTGTTCGGCGCCGCTCGCGTCCGCGCGCTCGTTCCGGACGGATGGACTGTGAAGGCCATTCTCCACGACGGCCGCGACATCCTGGACGCGCCGATCGAGATGAAGAGCGGTGAGACGCTGACGGGCGTGCAGGTCGTCGTCTCGAATCCGGTAACAACGGTCAGCGGCGAGCTCGCCGATGACAAGGGCGCACCGCCCGTGGACGGCACGGTAATCGTGTTCGCAGACGAAGCGGCGAGATGGTCGGACGATTCACGATGGGTGCGTGCCGTGCGTCCCGACCAGCAGGGGCGCTACCAGATTCAAGGGCTCCCGCCTGGCGACTATCTGGCGATCGCGGTGGACTACGTCGAGGAGGGCGCCTGGAACGACCCGGAGTATCTCGAGTCGATCCGCCGGCTTGGTCAGCGTTTCAGGCTGGGCGAGGCCGAATCGCGCACCTTGTCGCTCAAACCCGTAACGCCGTAAGCCGCGTTGTCAGGGAGCCTCTTCGCAGATACGCCGCAGCACGTCGACAACTTCGGGGAAGCTGACCGGCTTGTGAAAAGAGGCAGCCGCGTCCATGTCCTGAACGCCGTCCTGCTCCATGCCCGACAGCACGACGATCGGAATCGCAGCGAGACCGGGATCGCCGCGCTGCTCCTTGCGGAACGTCCAGCCGTCCATCACCGGCATGCGCAGGTCGAGCAGGATGACGTTCGCGCTGCCGCCGCCGCGCAGATAGGTGAGCGCTTCCGCGCCATTCGCCGCCGGCACGGGTGCGAATCCTTCCAGCGTCAGAAACTTGCTCATCAGCCGGACGAGATTCGGATCGTCGTCGACGATGAGAACGCTGGCAGCCATGGAAGGGTCCAGTGTATGTCAGATTGACAGGCCGGCGGGGTGGCGCGTACTGTCGATTCATGCAACGACGCGACTTCCTGAAGATTGTGGGCGCCGCCTCGATCGCGCCAGGAGCGCCGATTGCCGCGGCGCCCTCATCTCCCGCCGCGACCGTGCTTTACGACGATCGCGCGGTCGCGCTCGACCGCGTCGGCTCCGATCCGACACACGACGGCCGCGCGTTGTGGATCAGGAAGCGCGATCTCCAGCGCGTCAACGGCTTCGCGCTGAAGCCACAGGGTGCGTGCCGTGCCGATCTCTGCATCCCGATCCCGAAGAACATGGTGCGCGGCGAGTTCTTCAACCTCACCGCGTTCGCGAAGAAAGCCGGACAGCCGGTCGTCGGCGAGCCCGACGCGCGGGTCTGGAGCTTCGGCGAGATGCAGGCCCTCGGCGGCGGACTCGCCAGCTCACGCACCGCGCCCGACTTCGAGGTCCCCGACCGCCTGGGTCGTCCCGTGCACCTTGCCGGCTTCCGCGGCAAGAAAGCGCTGGTCATCACCTGGGCCTCCTGGTGAGGGTGCCGATTCGATCTGCCAGGCTGGCAGAAGGTTTACGCTGAGCTGAAGGACAAGAACTTCGAGATCATCGCCGCCGCCCAGGATGTCGGCGGCGAAGCGGCGGCCGGCAGATGGTACGACGCCGCGAAGGCGACCTTCACGCAGCTCGTTGACACGAAGCACACCGTCAGTTCGGTCTTCCAGTTCATCAACGTGCCGATGGGCGTGTGGATCGACGAGAACGGCCGCGTCGTCCGCCCCGCCGAGCCGGCGTGGGCCGCGAGCCGCACCGACGTCTACGGCGGCAAGCCGCTGGAGATCGAGGGGGAGCTGTACGTCGCCGCGCTGCGGGACTGGGTGGCCACCGGCGAGCAGAGCCAGTACGTTCTCTCGGACGAAGAGTTCGCGCGCCGCGTCAGGCCACGCTCGCCGACCGAGATGGAAGCCGAGGCCACCTTCAAGCTCGCCATCTGGTTTCAGCAGCAGGGACAGGTGGAGCTGGCGCTGAAATACTTCACGCGCGCCCAGGAGCTGAACCCCGACGACTGGAACTATCACCGCCAGGAATGGAGCTTCACCGGCGAAGCCGGCAAGAAATGGCTCGAAAAGTTCAAGGGCTTCGATAGGGAGTACTACCCGAAGCTGAAGCTGAAGAAAGGGCTTTAGCCGCTGGTCGGGGTCGGTCAACCCCTTGTCGAAAGCGTAGTTAACCTGGACGACCGAAGCCGGCTGGCGGCCAGTTTTCACTTGAAGCGGCGGCCTGTCGCCATATATTGTGCCTCTCGTATAATCCGTAGGAATCGGTGTCATCCGTGGATCCGTGTAATCCGTGGTTAGTGTCGTTTTCCCTTTCATCCTCATCCAGGCGGGAGTGCTCGATGACTCGTAGAATGGTGCAATCGCTGCTGGCCGTCGTGTCGCTCGTCCTGCTCGTCGGCCTCGAGATCGCCGGGCAGCCGGCGGCAATGCCTAGCACGAAAAACGGCGACTGGACGCACTACACCGCCGACATGCGCGGCACCAAGTATTCGCCGCTCGATCAGATCAACGGCGGCAACTTCAACCAGCTCGAAGTCGCGTGGCGATTCAAGACCGACAATCTCGGGACCCGCCCCGAGTTCAAACTGGAAGGCACGCCGCTCGCGATCAAAGGCGTGCTCTACACGACCGCCGGCACCCGCCGCTCGGTGGTTGCGCTCGACGGCCGGACCGGCGAGCTGATCTGGACCCACAGCTACCGCGAGGGCAACCGCGCCGCGATCGCGCCGCGCCAGTTGTCGGGCCGCGGCGTATCGTACTGGACCGATGGCAAGGGCGACGACCGCGTCCTCTACGTCACCACCGGCTATCGACTCATCGCGCTCAATGCCAGGAACGGCTCGATGATTTCGTCGTTCGGTGAAGGCGGCGTGGTCGATCTGAAAAGGGGCGCGGTCACGGGCAAGGGGCAGCAGATCGACCTGGAAACCGGCGAGATCGGCCTCCACTCGACCCCGACCGTAGTCGGCAACGTCGTGCTGGTCGGTTCGTCGTTCAAGGAAGGCATGACCGTCGCGACCCACAACAACACCAAGGGTCTGGTCCGTGCCTTCGACGTGAAGAGCGGCAAGTTGCTGTGGACCTTCAACACCATTCCGCGCCCCGGAGAGTTCGGCAACGACACGTGGGAGAGCGAATCCTGGGCGATCAACGGCAACACCGGCGTCTGGTCGCAAATCACGGTCGACGAAGAGGCCGGCCTGGTCTACATGCCGGTTGAGGATCCAACCTCCGACTATTACGGAGGCCACCGTCCCGGCAACAACCTGTTCGGCGACAGCATCGTCTGCGTCGATTTGAAAACCGGCCAGCGCAAGTGGCACTTCCAGATCGTGCACCACCCGATCTGGGACTACGACATGTCGTCGGCGCCGATCCTGCTCGACGCCAACGTCAACGGCAGGGTCATCAAGGCGGTCGCGGTGCCGAGCAAGCAGTCGTATCTCTACGTGTTCGATCGCATCACCGGCGTGCCGATATGGCCGATGGAAGAGCGCCCGGTGCAGCAGTCGGACGTGCCGATGGAAAAGACCTCGCCGACGCAGCCGTTCCCCACCAAGCCACCGGCCTACGGCCGCCCCTGGCTCAAGGTGCCCGAGGATCTGATCGACTTCACGCCCGCGATGCGCGCGACCGCGCTCGAGAACCTCAAGAACTACCGCGTCGCGGGGATGTACAACCCGCCGCTGCTTGGCAAGGCGACCGGCGGCCTGCGCGGCGCCATCAACGCCGGCAACGCGAGCGGTGGCACGAACTGGCCGGGTGCCGGCGCCGATCCTGAAACGCACACGGTCTACGCGCAAGCCGCGATGGCGTTCGTCAGCGGCCTGTCGCTGCGCGAGACGCCCTCGACCTTCACGTCGGACATGAAGTATGTCTCGGGCGTTGAAGGCACTGAGTTCCGCGAGGCGCTCGGCCCGGGCTTCGGCAGCGCTGCGGACTCACCGCTGGCGGCCGCACGCGGACGCGCCGGTGCGGCGCCGGGTGGTGATGCGGCCGCGGCCGGTCGCGGCGGACGCGGCCGTGGCGCCGCGGCGACGCCGGCCCCGCCAGGGGCGGCGGCTCCGCCAGCGGGCGGCGGCGGGCTGCAGGTCGAAGGCCTCCCGATCGTCAAGCCACCGTACGGCGTCCTTGCCGCAATCGATCTCGACAAGGGCGAGCTGAAGTTCCAGGTGCCGCACGGCGACACGCCAGACAACGTCCGCACCAATCCCGCGCTGCAGGGGATGAGCATCCCGAAGACCGGCCAGAACGGCAGCGTCGGGCTGATGGTCACCAAGACCGTGGTCGTGCTCGGCGATCCGCAGGTGACGGCGCCGCCGGGACGCCCGCGCGGCGCGATGCTGCGCGCCTACGACAAGAACAATGGCACCGAGGTCGGCGCCGTGTGGCTGCCGGCCGCACAGAGCGGCTCACCGATGACCTACATGGCGGACGGCAAGCAGTACATCGTCGTCGCGGTGAGCGGCGGCATCTACTCGGGTGAGTACATCGCGTTCGCATTGCCGAACGCGGCGAGAAACACCAGCGTCGGGCAGCAGTAAGGCACTCTCTCTCTCTATACGGAAAAAGGGCAAACAGAATGAACCGAACAGTGAAACGAACCGTGCTGGCGGCCGCCGCTGTGGCCGGCGTGGCGGGGCTGATGACCGCCGCGCCGCACATGACCGCGCGTCTCTCGGGGCAAGCCCCGGGATTCCCGAGCACCAGGAACGGCGAGTGGCCGTACTACACCGCCGACGTCAAAGGCTCGCGCTACTCCCCGCTCGATCAGATCAACGGCAGCAATTTCAACCAGCTCGAAGTGGCCTGGCGCTTCAAGACCGACAATCTCGGCACCCGCCCCGAATTCAAGCTCGAAGGCACGCCGCTGATGGTCAAGGGCGTCATCTACGCGACCGGCGGCACCCGCCGCTCGGTGGTCGCGCTCGACGCCAAGACCGGCGAGCTGATCTGGGTGCACGCGGAGAAAGAGGGTGCGCGAGCCGTAAACGCGCCGCGCCAGCTCTCGGGCCGCGGCCTTTCGTACTGGACCGACGGCAAAGGTGACGACCGCGTCATCTACGTGACCACCGGCTATCGCCTGATCTCGCTGAACGCGAAGACCGGCGTGCCGATCGCCGGCTTCGGCACCAACGGTGTCGTCGACATGAAGATCGGCGCGGTCGTCGGCAAGGGCCAGCAGATCGATCTGGAGACCGGCGAGATCGGCCTCCACTCGACTCCGACCATCGCCAAAGACGTGATCCTCGTCGGCTCGTCGTTCCGCGAAGGCCTGACGGTGAAGACCCACAACAACACCAAGGGCCTGGTCCGCGCCTGGGACGCCAGGAGCGGCAAGCTGCTCTGGACGTTCAACACCATTCCGAAGCCGGGCGAGTTCGGCAACGACACCTGGGAAAAAGAATCGTGGGCCCAGAACGGCAACACCGGCGTCTGGACGCAGATCACGGTCGACGAAGAGCTCGGCCTGGTGTACCTCCCGGTTGAAGATCCGACCTCTGACCTGTACGGCGGTCACCGTCCGGGCAACAATCTGTTCGGCGACAGCCTCGTGTGCGTCGATCTGAAGACCGGCCAGCGCAAGTGGCACTTCCAGATCGTGCACCACCCGATCTGGGACTACGACATGCCCGCCGCGCCGCTGCTCGCCGACATCGTCGTCAACGGCAAGCCGATCAAGGCGGTGGCGCAATCGACCAAGCAGGGGCTCCTGTACGTGTTCGACCGCGTGACCGGCGTGCCGGTGTGGCCAATCGAGGAGAGGCCCGTTCCGCAGACCGACGTCCCGGGCGAGAAGACCTCGCCGACGCAGCCCTTCCCGACCAAGCCACCGGCCTACTCGCGCAACGGCGTGCTCGAGAGCGATCTGATCGACTTCACGCCGGAGCTCAAGGCCGCCGGCCTCGAAGCGTCGAAGCGTTTCCGCCTCGGGCCCGTGTTCCTGCCGGCGGTGGTCAGCAAGGTGGAAGGCCCGATTGGCGCGCTGACTTCCGGCACGTTGAGCGGCGGTGTCAACTGGCCGGGTTCGGCCTACGATCCGGAAATGCATACGTTCTTCACCCACGCGTGCAACTCGTGCATCGCGCCGCTCGGTCTGGTCGCGCCGCCGAAGGAGTTCTCGGATCTCGACTACGTCATGGGCACCGCCGGCGCCACGTTCCGTCCGATCACGGGCGGCGGCGAGGGCGAGGCGGCCGATGCGCCGCGCCCGGCGCGTCCCGCGACACCTCCCCCTCCGCCGACGCCTCCTCCGGCTGCGGCTGGCGGACGCGGCGCCGCCCCGGCGGGCGGTGGTGGCGGCTTCGGCGCGACGGTCCAGGGTCTCTCCATCGTCAAGCCGCCGTACGGCCAGATCGTGGCGATCAACCTCGACAAGGGCGACCTGATGTGGTCGACGCCGCACGGCGATACTCCTGATGCGGTGCGCAATCACCCGGCGCTGAAGGGCGTCAACATCCCCAAGACCGGGCAGCAGGGCAACGTCGGCGTCGTGGTGACCAAGACCCTGGTTGTGGTGGGCGATCCCAGCGTGACGACGACGCCGGAGCATCCGCGAGGGGCGATGCTGCGAGCGTATGACAAGAACACCGGGGCGCAGGTCGGCGCCGTCTGGATGCCCGCGCCGCAGAGCGGATCACCGATGACCTACAGCGTCGACGGCCGCCAGTACATCATCGTCGCGATCAGCGGTGGCAACTACTCGGGCGAGTACATCGCCTTCGCGCTGCCGGCATCGTCCACGCGAGGAACGGCCGGCGGCCAGCGCTAAGTCTGAATGATTCTCAATTCTTAATTCCGAAGCTCGGCGATCTTCAGATCGCCGAGCTTCGGATCGCCGACTCCCTTCTTCTGCGCCAGCAGCATCACGATTACCGACAGCAACTCGGACGGTTCGAGCGGCTTGGCGATGTGCCACTGGAAGCCGCTTCCCAGCGCCCGCACCCGATCTTCCGGGCGCGCGTGCGCGGTCAGCGCGATCGCGACCAGGCTGGCGCGGCCCGCGGTCATCCGGTGCGCCTTCTCGATCAGCCCGAACCCGTCCTCGCCCGGCATCTCGATGTCCGAGATCACGACCTCCGGCGTCCAGGCCTGCAGGATCATCAGCGCGTCTTCGGCCGACGAGGCCGCGCGCACTTCGGCCCCGGCGTTCTCGAGAATCACCGCCAGCAGCTCGCGCGCGTTCATGTCGTCGTCAGCGACCAGGACGCGGACGCCGTCGACCCGAATCGCCGGCCGCGATCCCGCGACCAGCGCGGCCGCTTCTCCACCACGGGCTGCCGGCGCCGAGGGTGACGGCGCCGGTAGCCGGATCCGGAACGTCGCGCCGGGCGCCGGCGTGTTGTTGAACGCTTCCACCGTGCCGCCGTGCAGCTCGACAAGGTGCCGGACGATCGCCAGCCCGAGGCCAAGCCCGCCATGCGCGCGTGTGGTGCCCGCGGCGCCTTGCCGGAAGCGCTCGAACGCGTGAGGGAGGAAGACCGCCTCGAGGCCCGGTCCGGTGTCACGTACCACGATCTCGAGGCTGGCGCCCGATCGGGCGGCCGCGATCTCGATCGACCCGCCCGCCGGCGTGAAACGGACAGCGTTGGTCAGCAGGTTCCAGATCACCTGCTGGAGCCGGCCCGCATCACCCCGGACGCAGAGGTCGCCTTCGCCCATGGTGGCCTCGACCGCGATGTTCTTCGCGTGGGCGGCGGGACGAATCGCGTCGATCGCTGCGCCGACGACGTCGGGGAGCGCGACCGGCTCGACGTCGAGCCGCAGCCGGCCGGACACGACGCGCGAGACGTCGAGCAGATCGTTCACCAGCTGGTGAAGCGCCGCGGCGTTCCGCTCGATCGCGTCGATCGCGCGCCGCCGCTGGGAGTCGCGAATCTGTCCGGTCGACAGCATCCTCGCCCAGCCGTAGATCGCAGTCAGCGGCGTGCGCAGCTCGTGCGACACGGTCATCAGGAACTCGTCCTTCAGCCGGCTCGCCTCGTCACGCTCGCGATTGCGCGCCTCGAGCGTTTCCGCCGCGAGCCGCAGCCCGGTCGACAAGTCGTCGATCTCGACGATGCGTGAATGCGCCGGCGCGACCGCCTGGCCTCTGGCGAGAGCCATCGCAGACTGCGATGCCCCGCGCATCGCGCGCACGATGACGCCCCCGAACGCCAGCCCGATGGTTGTCCCCAGGCCGAGGATCACGATCCACGCACCGGCGAGGATCACGAGAATGCGGCGGATCGGACCGTCCACTTCTTCCCGCGGCAGCGCCAGACCCACCGTCATTCCGGTCAGCGCCGAACGGCTGAACGCGGCGTACACCGGCGTACCGTCGCGGGTGTCGGTGGTCCAGCTGCCCTCAGGGGTGCGGGAAATCAGACCGATGAACGCCTGGTTCGCCTTGGTGCCGACATAGGTCTCTTCCTGTTTCGTGCGCGCGACCGTCCGGTAGCCGGCATCGACCAGCGAAACGGCGCCGTTGGGCGGTACCTGCTGTTGACGCAGGACGGCGCCGAGGCTGTCGGAGCGCACGCGCGCGCCGAGGGCGAGCGTCACCTTGCCGTTGCGGACGATGGGCACCGCAATCATGACGAAATGCCCGGACAGCCCCGGCACTTCGAACAGCCTCGAGACCACCGGCTTCTGCGTCGCCCCGACCGTCTGTGCCCAATCCGTGGAGAACGATGCTGCCTCGTCGACGTCGGCTTGGGGGGCGACCGCGATCACACGGCCGTTGAGGTCCGCCAGGAGCAGCGACGACCAGTCCGGCTGTCGCAGGAACAGGCGGCGGGCGAGGCTATCAAAGGAGGGGATATCCGGAAGGTCGAGGGCGTGCAGCGCGCCGAACACGTCGAGCGCGGCAGTGGTCGTTTCGATCTGGGTGTCGATGGCGACCGAAATGGCCCGCGCGGTCGCGATGTTCTGTCGATCGACGTTCGCAAGCTGGCGCCGCCACGTGCGCTGAACGCTGATCACCGACAGCACGCCGAGCGGCGCCACGATGGACAGCGTCAGGGCGACCACGATGCCGCGCAGTCCGATCCGCTTGGGCAACACGACGATCATGGTAGCAAATAGACCGCCGCCCTGCCTTCTACCTTCCTGCCCCTTCTGCCTCCCTTTGTATCCCTTGTGCGGTCGTCTTTGTGTATCCTCTGTGTCCTCGTCCTTGTATGAGGTCCCCTATGCGCGCCTCTTGGACTGTGTGTGTGATCACTGTCGCGTCGTGTGTTGCCATCGGTCTTTGGTCGCCGGCCGCCCGGCTGCAGGAACAGACGCAGAAGGGTGGTGAAGAAGAGACCGGCCCTTATGCGGTGGTCGAGAATTGGCCGGTGCCATGGTCGCGGCAAGGCTACATCTGGGGATCGCAGCCGGGCATCGTCGCCGACACGCCGAACCGCATCTTCATCGCCGCCCGCGGCGAGCTGAAGCTGCCCGACACCCTGCCTCGTGGATTCAATGGCATCTGGGGATCGCTGAACCAGCGCGCCACCGAGCCCAAGCCCGAGATGCGCAACTGCATCGTCGTCGTCGACGGCGGCGGCAAGCTGATCGAGGCGTGGACGCAGTGGGACAAGCTGTTCGAAGGCGGCGGCGGACCGCACAAGATTCGTATCAGCCCGTACGATCCCGAGCGCCATGTGTGGGTGGTGAACGACGCGCGGCACCAGATCTACGAGTTCACGAACGACGGTAAGCAGCTGGTGCGCACTCTCGGCGAGGCTGACGTCGCCGGCAACGACGACAAGCACTTCGGCCGGCCGCAGGACATCGCCTGGCTGCCGGACGGCAGTCTGCTGGTCGCTGACGGCCTCGTCAACGCGCGAGTTGCGAAGTTCGACAAGAACGGGGCGTTCGTCATGGCCTGGGGCACCCGCGGGAACGCGCCCGGACAGTTCAGCGGCCCGCACGGCATCGCGACCGATCGCAGCGGACGCGTCTACGTCGCCGACCGCACCAACCACCGCATTCAGATCTTCGACGGCAGCGGCACGTTCCTCGATCAGTGGCCCGGGTTACGACAGGCCAATGACATCGTGATCTCGGCCGACCAGCATGTGTGGGTCGCCGACGGCACCAACGCGAAGGTCCTCGAGTACGACCGGAACGGCAAGCTCCTCTATTCGTGGGGCACCTACGGTACGTTCCCGGGCGCTTTCTGGGAGCTGCACCAGATGTCGATCGACTCAGAGGGCAGTCTCTACGGAGCCGATAGCTTCGGCGGCCGCGTTCAGAAGTTCAAGCCGCGCGCAGGCGCGGATCGAGCGAAGCTGATCCTGACGCGTTAGAGCGCGCTGTAGCTCGGTCGAAAGGTCGCCCGAGCCCAGTACACGTACACGAGACGCGCTGGCGGCGGGGTCCCCGACCCACCCTGCCTGTCGCAGCCCAGCCCCTCGTTGCACCTCGCACCCGGCACACCCGGCAGGTCCTCGCACCCCGCCCCGCCGCACGTCCTCGCACCCCGCCCCCGCCCCCCCGACCCCCGCCCCCAG
>DATASG010000249.1:0-4769 GCA_036269295.1 Vicinamibacterales bacterium
CGAGCGTTCCCCCGTCCTCTCCGCGCACGAGAATCTGGCGGCGGTGATGCGCACCCGCCGGAACCATCACGCCATCGGTGACGATGCATTCGTCGAGCTGTGCACCGGCGCCCACGTGCACATAGTCCCACAGAATCGACGGCGTGAAGCTCTGCCCTTCAGCAGCGGCCAACGCCAGCGACGTCCGCCAGTAGTCGGCCGGCGTGCCGACGTCGTAGAACGCGGCGTCGGAGACGACGCCGCGGATCGAGCCCGGCTGTGAGGCGATGAACGGATCATAGGTGCCGCCGATCGATCGGGCGGCTTCACCGGGCGGAATGCCGTCGAACACCTTTCCCTCGACCAGCTGGACGCCGATGTAGTGATACGAGCCGGCTGCGGCCGGCCCGCGCCCGATGAACCCGGTGACGCGGCCGTCCACATCGAGCCGCACGCCGCCGTAGCGCAGGAACTCGCGGTTGGGCACGACCGCCAGCGTCACCAGCGCGCCAGACTTCGCATGGGTCTCCGCGAGCCGCGCCAGCTCGACGTCGGTCAGGGTATCGCCGTTGACGACGAAGAAGGTGCCGGCGCCAACGATCGGGCGAGCGAGTCGCGGCCCGCCGGCGCTGCCGAGGATCCGCGGCAGCTCCCAGGAGTAGCGGACCCTGGCGCCGAGATCGCGGCCATCGCCCAGCACCGCGGTCAGCGTTTCAGGCCGGTAGTGGAGGTTCACCACGAGATCGTCGACGCCCTTCGACACCAGCCACGAGGCGATGCGGCGGATCATCGGTTCGCCGGCCACCGGAATCGCCGGCTTGGCGCGGACGTCAGTCAGCGGACGCAGCCGCGTGCCGAGGCCGGCGGCCAGAATCAGGGCGTGGCGGATCGGGGGCATCAGGAGAGCCCCGATACGAAGGACACAAAGGAAGCAAAGGAGACAAAGGACACAAAGGCAAGACCGATCACGTGACCCGGACCCGGAACGAGCAGCCGCGCAGCGCCGGGGCGCCGACGCCCTTGCCGAGGATCAACACCTTGTGAGTGCTGCCGATGCCGCCCGGCATGATCAGCGTCTTCAGGGGTCGGGAGTCGTTTGCAAGCGTTGCGATGTCGGCGGCAGATTATGCAAACGACTCCCGACCCCCGGAGAGCAGGCCCAGCAGAAAGTAAGTCTGGTCGAGAAAGGCGATCGCCGTCATCCCTTCGGCTTCGGCGGCGACGCGCACGCTGGTGAAGTCGACGTGAGCGGTCAGATCCTGATCGCCCGGCTGCTGCAGCCATGCCGGCGTGTCGGCCGATCCCTCGGGACCGCCGCTCCGGTGCTTCACGAACGTCGTCAAGGTGCCGGTGGCGTGGGTCGCCGAATACAACTCGCGCGCGTCGTGCCCGTAGTCGATCAGGATGATGAAGCCGCGCCGGAGCCGCCGTGCGGCGTCGCGGATCCAATCCACGGCGCGAAGGTTGATCTCGGCGCGCCATCCGGGCTCGAGCGCCACGCCGATCCGCGAAAGATACTCGGCGAGGGCGGGCGTTGAGGGAGGGGCCTCCATAGTCGTGAGTCCCGAGTCGTTGGTCGTGACATAGACCTCGCGGAGGCCGTCTTCGCGCATGACGACCTGATGGACCGGGAGCGCGTCGAGCAGCTCGTTGGCGATGAGCACGCCCTCGAACGAATCCGGCAACGCGCTGCTCGATGAGGCCAGGCGCCCGGCGACGTCGCCCAGCGTCCCCGGCTGCGCACGCCGCGCCTCGGCGCTCGCTTCGACCAGATGGACGTGGATCGATTCGTAGAAGCCCGGATCGCGGCGCTTCGCGGCGCGCAGGATGTCGGCCGACAACCTGCCGTTTCCTGCGCCTGCTTCGACGAGATCACAAGAAAAAACCGCGGCGCTCGCAGAGAGCGCAGATCCAGAGCCGGTCTCCGCGTTCGTTGCGGCCTCCGCGGTGACGCGACACATTTCAGCGAACTGCACTTCGAGCAGTTCACCGAAGAGCGGGCCGACGTCGACGCTGGTAAAAAAATCGCCCGAGCGGCCGGATCGTTGGGCCGCGCGGGCGTAGTAGCCGAGCTCGGAATCGTAGAGCGCGAGATCCATGAACGCCGCCACCGTCAGGGGGGCGCGCTCGCGGATCAGATCAACGATTGGCAATCTGCAATCTGCAACGTGCAGGTTGTGGCTATTCCTTCTTGACCGGCACGAACACCTCCGCGTCGCCGCGCCAGACGCGCATCTGCGCGAGGCGGCCGGACTGCACCTTTTGCAGCTCCCGCGCGGCCTCGACGGCGTTCGAGACCGGTTTCCCGTTCACCGACAGGATCACGTCGCCCTGGCGCAGCGCGCCAGCGGACGCGCCGTCCGGATCGACCTCGGTGACGACCGCGCCGGAGCGCCCCGACGGCAGGCGGAGGCGGCGCGCCATTTGCGGGGTCACAGGCTCCAGCGTCAACCCGAAGCTGCCGGTGCCCTGTTCCTCCGGAGCGGGCTGATCGTTTTGCGGTGTGCCACGGCGCGTCTGGTTCTGCTCCGCGTCGAGGTCCAGCTCATCGACGACGGCGTTCAGGGTCTTCTCCTGCTTGTTGCGTAGGACCTTGACCTGGACGCTGGTGCCGGGCTTGGTCGCGACCACCATCTTGACGAGCTCGTCGTTGTTGGCGATCGGGCGCCCGTTGTACTGGACGATGACGTCGCCGGGCTCGATGCCGGCCTTCTGCGCCGCGCCGCCCGGGGTCACTTCCGCGACAATCGCCCCGGCGCGCTTGGTCAGCCCGAAGTCCTCGAAGCCCTCACGCGGCACCGCCAGGACCGAGACGCCGATTCGTCCGCGGACGACCTTGCCGGTGTGGAGCTGCGGCAGCAACTCGCGCACCGTGTTGCTCGGCACGGCGAAGCCGATGCCGATGTTCCCCTCGCTGCGGGCGTTGGTGATGATCGCGGTGTTCATGCCGATGACCTCGCCGCGGATGTTGAGCAGCGGGCCGCCGGAGTTGCCCGGGTTGATCGCGGCATCGGTCTGGAGCATGTCGTTCGAGCGGCCGTTGGTGACGCGGAACGCGCGCGAGGTCGCGCTGATCACGCCGACGGTGACGGTGTGCTCGTACCCGAATGGGTTGCCGATCGCCATCACCCAGTCGCCGGCCTCGACCTGCGACGAATCGCCGAACTTGGCTTCCGGCAAGGAGTGGTTCGGCTTGTCAACGAGCTGAATCAGCGCGCTGTCGGTCAGGGCGTCCCGGCCGATCACCTTCGCCTTGTAGCTCACGTCCGCTTCGTCGGCGTAGAGCGAGACTTCAATCTTGGTCGCGTCCTCGACCACGTGGTTGTTGGTGAGGATGTAGCCGTCCCTGCTGATGATGAACCCGGTGCCGGCGGCGCGGGTCGTCTGCTCGCGCGGCTTGCGACCGTTGTTGCCGCGCCCGCGCGGCGCCGGCGCCTGGTCGTCGTCCTGCTGTCCGGGGTTGCCGAAGAAGCGGTGGAACAGATCGTCTCCGCCGCCGCCGCCGCCGCTGAAGAAGTCGTTGAGGTCGGTCGCCTTCGCCTTCATCTCGGTGCGGATGTTGACGACCATCGGCGTCGCCGCCTTGGCGATGTTGCGGAAGGTCGACGCGTCGAGCGGGCCGGTCAGCGGCGCGCTGTTCATGGGCGGCACGGCAATGGTCTGCGCCGAAGACGCGGGCGTGAGGTCGAACCGCGACGCGATCACCATCCCGACAAACAACGACGCGACGACGAGGAGCACTGCGTAAAAAGCGGTGGTCTTGCGGGTTGACATCGTGGTGAATCTCCCTGACTAGACGAGTGCCAGAATCTCGGTTTGCAGCGGTCCGGTCACCGCCGCGTCGCGCGGCGCGACGACCATGTTGATCTCCGTCCGGACGCCGAAGTCATCGAAGTAGACCCCGGGTTCGATCGTGAACCCGGTCCCGGCCAGCAGCCGGCGGTCGTCGTGGGTCTCGTAGTCGTCCATGTTCACGCCGTTGCCGTGGACGGTCTCGCCGAGGCTGTGGCCGGTCCGGTGAAGGATGTTATCGGCGTAACCCGCCTCGCGCAGCACGGTCGAGGCGGCGCGATCGACCTCGAAGCCGCGCAGCTCGCGTCCGGCCCGTGCGGCGTCCTGCACCAGACGGATGCCGGCGTCGCGCGCCGCGCAAATGGCGGCGAACGCCCTGGCGAACCGCTCGGGGATACCCGCGCCGGTATAGCCGACCCAGGTGATATCGGCGTAGACCGCGCCCGGCCGCGGCACCTTGCCCCACAAATCGAGCAGGACAATCTCGTCGTGGCGGATGGCGCGGTGCTGGGCCGCGGTCGGCAGATAGTGCGGGTTGCCGGCATTCTCCGCCGCAGACACGTTCGGATCGGAGTCGCTGACCAACCCGGCGTCCCGGAACCAGCCGGCCATCAGCTGTTGGATATCGTATTCGGTGGTCGCGATGCCGTTCTGCAGCCGCCGCGCGATCGCCTCGAAGGCCTGATCTTTCACGTGATACAGCTTCTCGGACGCGCGGCGATGCGCCTCGATCGCGTCGGCATTCCAGACGGCGGAGAAGCGCTGGATCAAATCGCCCGAGGAGACCACGTCGGGGCCCGACTGGCGGATCAACTCGACCGTACCGGCGTCGATGCGCGAGATGTAGGGTATCGCGCAGCGGGGGGAATATTCCATCGCGACACGGCGGATGCCGGTGAGCAGCGCGCGGAGGCCGGCCTCGAGCTGGCCGCGCCCGGCATACTGAGCGGTCGACCCCGGCAGGTGCGCCAGCGAGCTCTTCTCGATCTTGTGCACGA
>DATASG010000250.1:0-13959 GCA_036269295.1 Vicinamibacterales bacterium
CTACAACAAGGATCCGATCACCGCGCAAGGGATCAGCGACGCTTTTCGGGACGCCGAGACCTGTGCCTCGGCGCTGGATCAGAGTCTCACGGGGGACCGCCCGTTCGACGACGCCATGCGCGAATATCAGCTCAAACGCGATCAGCACGTGATGCCGATGTACGAGTTTACCTGTCAGCTGGCGAGGCTGGAGCCGCCGTCGCCGGAAATGCAGCAGCTGTTCGGGGCGATCGCCGGCAGGCAGAAGCCCATGGACGCGTTCGCGCAGATGAACGCCGGGACCATTTCACCGGCCGAGTTCGGCGCGGTCGTGACTGCTGCTCTGAAATCTGACCGCTGATGCCTGAGAGCTGAGAGCTGACCGCTATTTTCCAAGCAACTCGCTCAGCCGGGCGTAGCCGGTCCGGCTGATCGGCAGGCGCCGGCCATCGTTGAGGACCGCAATGCGGTTCTCGCGCTCGTCGAGCTCCACGCGCGCGAGCCGATCCAGGTTCAGCAGGAACGACCGGTGGATCCGCACGAACCTCGAGGGGTCGAGCACGGTTTCGAGCTCGCCGAGCGTCTGTTCCTTCAGATACTCCTTGCCCTCGCACCGGAAGCAGACGTAGTCGTCCTGGGCCTGCACGTATTCGATCTTCTCCACCGGCAGCACGTGGACGCGCGGGCCGTCGCGCACCAGGATTCGCCGCGTGTGGCCCTGCCTCGGCTGCGCCGCCGCCGCCAGCTCCTGGACCGGCATCGTGTCGCCGCGACCGAGCCGTTCGCGCACCCGATCCAGCGCCGCCGCGAGCCGGTCGGCGCCGAACGGCTTCAGCAGATAGTCGACGGCGTGCACCTCGAAGGCGCGGATCGCGTACTGATCGTAGGCGGTGACGAAGACCACGGCGACGTCGCGGCCGACCAGATCGAGCACCTCGAATCCATTCAGCTTCGGCATCTGCACGTCGAGGAAGAGCAGATCGGGTTGCAGCTCCGACACCGCTTTCACCGCCTCGAAGCCGTTCGCGCATTCGGCGACGACCTCGACGTCGGGCATCGCGGCGAGATACTCGCGCACCACGGCTCTCGCCAGATCCTCGTCGTCGACGATCGCGACTCTCAGGCGCACGGCAACTCCAGCTCGACGCGGAACACTCCGGCCGCCGCCCGCGTGTCCATCCGAGCCTCGCGGCCGAACATCGCGTCCAGCCGGTTGCGTACGTTGTCCAGGCCCATTCCGCCCGGCCGCGCCGCGACGCCGCCGGGCTCGGCATCGCACGGGTTCTCGATCACGATCGCGAGGCGGCCGTTCGTCCGCGTGGCGTCGAGGCGGATCAGACCGCCCTCGAGCATCCGCGCAATGCCGTGGGTCACCGCGTTCTCGACCAGCGGCTGCAACAGCAGCGGCGGTACCAGGCACCCCGACGCATCCTGGTCGAGGCGCCGCTCAACGCGCAGGCGCGATCCGAAACGCACCTGCTCGATGTTCAGGTAGCGCTCAGCCATCGCCAGCTCATCGCCGAGCGGAATGCGCTGGCGCGCGCTGACGTCGAGCGTCTGGCGCAGGAACTCGCCGAGCAGCAGGCACATCCGCCGCGCCCCGGGCGCGTCGCTGCCGGTGAGGGCGCTGATCGAGTTGAGGCTGTTGTACAGGAAGTGCGGATCGATCTGGGCCCGCAGCGCCCGCAACTCCGCGTCGCGCGTCAGGATCTCGAGCTCGAGCTGGCGCCGCTCGGCCTCCCGCGCCGCCTCGAACGCGAGCAGCACGTAGTGCACCGCGAGGGAGAGCATGAACAGCAGCACGCCAATCGCGAACAGAAAGGGCAACTGCTGGGTGTAGCGCTCGGCTGCCGGCGCGAACGCCGCGGTCAGGCTCAAGACCGCAATCCAGCCGCGGGTCACGCCGAGCCACAGACCGCTGGCGAACGTCGCCGCGACGATCGACGAGGACAGCACGCGCGAGCCGCCGCCTGACGTCAGCGGTGTCGCCCGGCTGACGTACCAGGCCGAGAGACAGACGAACGCGTAGACCAGGAACAACGGCACCAGCAGCGCCAGCGCCTCGGTCCAGTTCAGGCCAAAGCGCGTGAACACGCCCGCCACCAGCGCGCACACGGAGAGCCACACGGCGAGGTACAGTGCGAGCCGGTCGATTCGGCTCAGGATGGGGTGCACGTCAGGCGCTCCGAGCCATCAGGGGTTCTTCAACGTCACGCCGCCCATCATGATGAAGCCGCGGAGCACCAGGCACGGTGCGGCCGGGTTGGTCGACGTTCTCGATCGGTCTTCGATGCCGCCCATGAACGGCGTGACCTCCGAGATGACGCGCCAGGTGTCCGGCACGATGATCTCGAAGCCGCCCATCATCGAGAAGATGTTGATGACCGCCTGCCCGCCGGCCGGCATCGCGTCACGCAGGTCGAGCTTGCCGCCGCCCATGAAGGCGGTGATCTCGCCGCCGCGGAACTCGTGCGAGGTGACCCGCCGCTCGAAGCCGCCCATCACCGCGATCGCAGACACCGTCGCGCTCGTGTCGCCCCGGTCCAACGCCCGATTGGCGCTCATCGTCTGCCAGACGATACGCGCGCCGACGAGCACTAGAATCAGCGGCCAGAAGTTCCAGATACTGGCGTCGAGGACGCCCAGCCGGTTGCCAACCAGGACCGCGCCGACCAGGATCCAGATGCCGCCGCCGATGGTGCCGGCGGCCGTCTTCGCCTGGGAGACATGCACCAGGCCGATCGCGATCAGCACCACCGGCCAGAACCGCAAATAGTCGCGGGCGTGGAGGATATGCAGGTTATCAAGCGTGAACAGCACGCCGGCGACGGCGATGGCGATGCCAAGGACGAGCTGGCCGGTGATCCGGATGCCGAGTTGGGGTTGCGGTTCCATCACTGTCTCATGGCTAGCGGACCAGGTGCGCGAAGACGTCGTAGAAGGCGAAGGCGACTTTCGCCGGCGAGGTGACCATCAGCCAGGCGGTCAGGCTGGCCAGCGAGCAGGCGGCCGCCGCTATCACCGCCGCTGCCGCCATCGCCAGATCGTGTGTGTTCATGGGCGCCTTCCCGCGTCGTGCTCTGATGTGAACTTACGTGAGCCCAGAGCCCGGCGATCGGGCGTTTCGGCGAATGGTGGGGGATTCCCGGTGAGCGGCGGTCTGGCGAGGACGGAAGGGAACGTTAACCGACCGCGATCCCGAATCGATAGCCGCCCCAGACGGCCGCGAAACCGCAGAGCGTCTGCAGCGCCACGTTCCAGAACGCCAGCGAGTGCTCCCCGCCGCTTCCCAACGTCAGCGTATCCAGCATAAAGCTCGAAAACGTGGTGAAGCCGCCCAGGATGCCGACGAACACGAACGTTCGCGCCTCGACCGTCAGCTGGAGGCGTCCGCTGGCGATGAGGGCCGCCAGCAGACCGATCACGGCGGATCCGGCAAGGTTGACGGTCGCCGTCGCATATGGGATCGCGCGGTCGAGCGCGTGCGCGAACAGGATGTTCACGCCGTGCCGCGCCATCGAACCGAGCGCGCCGCCGGCGGCCACCGCGAGCCAGATCATGATCAACTCCTGAGATAGAATACCAGCGCACCCGATGATGCCAGTACTTGAACTGATTACGAGCTCGGGCCTTGGCTCGCTGCTCGGCATGCGCCACGCGCTGGAACCGGACCATCTCGCCGCGGTCTCGACGCTCGTCACCGGCGAGCGGAACAGCGTCAAGGCGGCGCTGCTCGGCGTCTGCTGGGGGCTCGGGCACACGCTGTCATTAATCGTCGTCGGGACGATCCTCGTGATCCTGCGCGCCGAGATGCCGGCTCGAGTCGCCGACGGTTTCGAGCTCTGCGTGGCGCTGATGCTGATCGGCCTCGGGCTGCGCGCGATCTATCTCGCGGCGCGGCAGGGACCGTCCGGGCCGTCGCACGTCCATCATCACGGCCACACCGTCCACGTCCACGAGGGGACGCCCGCGCACATCCACATCGGGACCTGGACGCTGGCGCGCCGCCCGCTGCTGGTCGGTGCCGTGCACGGCCTGGCCGGCAGCGGCGCGCTGACCGCGCTGGTGGTGGCGACACTGCCGTCGACCGCCGCGCGCATCACCTACATGGCCGTGTTCGGACTCGGATCGACGCTGGGGATGACGGCGCTGTCAGGATTGCTCGGCTGGCCGCTCGCGCGCGCGGGAAAAAACCATGGCCTGGCCCGCGCGCTCTCGGCCACGGTTGGTTGCGTCTCGACCGTGCTCGGCGTCTTCTGGGGCTACCCGCTGCTCGGCCGGCTCTTCTGAGATCCCTAATTCCTAATTCCAAATTCCAAATTCTTAATTCTGAATTCTGAGGGTCCACGTAACCGGCGACGACTCGGGCGGGTAGCAGACGCGGTCGTCGCATGCCTGATAGTTCACCGTTCCCGTGACGGTGACCGTCGACCCGGCTTTCGTCGACTTGTCGAGGGTGACGTCCTGTGTCAGGCGGAACGGCTTCTGGAACACCGGCACCTTCTCGTCGGCAAACGTCATCATCTCCGACTTCGGATACGCGATCTTGCCAACCTTGACCTCGGGCAGCGCGTTCAGCTTCACCGTGATCGGAATGTAGTCCTTCGAGCCGGGCGCGTAGACATGGATTCCCGGCTTCGGTGCGACGTCGACAAACAGCGCCAGCTTCGCTCCGGCGGCGCCGTTCAACTCGGCGGGCGACGCCAGAATCGTTGCGTGACCGGGCTTCGGCGCCGGAAGGATCGCCTGCAGGAGAAATGCGGAGAGAAGAACTGTACGCATAGGGTGATTCTATAGCCGCAGCCCCCATCGCCGGTAGAATGTCGCATGCCGACTCGGATCCTGATCGTGGAGGACGATCCGGACATCGCCGCGCTCGTGGCGCGATATCTGGACAAGGCCGGCTTCGTCACCGAGCGCGCGGCGTCCGGCCGAGAAGCGCTGCAAGCGGTCGCCGCCCGGGTGCCCGAATTGCTGGTGCTCGACCTGATGCTGCCTCAGGTCGACGGCCTCGAGGTCTGCCGCCTGCTGCGCGCCAACGAGGCCACCTCGGCAATCCCGATCATCATGCTCACCGCTCGCGCCGAGGAATCCGAGCGCATCGTCGGCCTCGAGCTCGGCGCCGACGACTACCTGGCGAAGCCGTTCAGCCCGAACGAGCTCGTCGCGCGCGTCCGGGCGCTGCTCAGGCGCGCCCAGCGCGCCACCCCGCCGACCAGGACGCTCGCCTACGGACCGATCGCCGTCGACACCGAGCGCCACATCGTGTCGTCCAACGGACGCGACGTCACGCTCACGGCGAAGGAGTTCCTGCTGCTCGAGTATCTGCTGCTGCACCGTGGCCGTGTGCTGTCGCGCGACGTGCTGCTCACCGACGTGTGGGGCTACCGCTACACCGGCGGGACCAGGACGGTGGACGTCCACGTCCGGCGTCTCCGCGAGAAGCTTCCGGTGCTGGCCGGAGGCCTCGTCACGGTGAAGCAGTTCGGCTACAAACTGGTCGATCCGGTCGCCTGACCGAGATGCCGCCGCCCCTGCTCCACACCCGCGCCACGTTCCAGACGAAGTTCTTCTTCGCCGCGCTGTCAGCTGCGATTCTCGCGCTCGCCGTCGCCGGCGTGTTCTTTGTCACGACCATGCGGAGCCGGATGGACGAGCGGATCGAGGACACGCTTGTCGCGGAAGCGCGGTTGGCGGCCGATCTGCTCGGCCGCAGCCTGCCCCTCACGTCGGCCGCGGCACTGCAGGATGAAGCGAGCCGGCTGGGCGCGCTGGTCGGCGCCCGCGTCACCTTCATCGCGATGGACGGTCGCGTCCTCGGCGACTCGTCGGAGACACTCGACGCCCTCGCCGCCATGGAGAATCACGCACGGCGTCCGGAGGTGGTCGACGCAGGCGCCCGCGGCCTCGGCCGATCGCGGCGCTACAGCGCGACGCTCAAGATCGACATGCTCTACGTCGCGGTCCCGGTGCATCACCCGGCGATCGCGTTCGTGCGCGTGGCGCTCCCGCTCACCGACGTCCGCCATCAGCTGCAGCCGGTGCTGACCGCGACCCTCACCGCCCTGGGCGTTGCGCTGCTCGGCGGCGCCGCCATCGCGTGGGTGTTCTCAGCTCGAATCGGTCGGCGCGTGCGGCTGATCGCGGACATCGCCGACCGATACCGCCACGGCGATCTCACCCCTCCACGGCTCGGTTTCGGTGACGATGAGCTCGGGACCGTGGCGCGGGCGCTGGACCAATCGGTGCAGGAAGTCGGCCGGCGGCTCGGCGAGCAGGCGCGCGACCACGCACGCATGGAAGCGATCCTCGCCGGGATGGTCGAAGGGGTGATCGTCGTCGACCCGCAGGCGCGGCTGCAGCTGGTGAACGCCGCGGCGCGCCAGATGCTCAAACTGGACGATGGCGGCTTTGGCATCGGCCGGGCCTATGTCGAAACCATCCGCATCCCGGCGATCGCCGAGCTGGTTGCCGGCGTGCTCCTCGGCCGCAGGCCCGAAGCCCTCGAGCTGTCGCCGCCGCGCGACCCGTCGCGCACGATCATGGCGACCGCGGCGCCGGCCGCCGGCGCCACCGCCCACGGCGTGATTCTGGTGCTGCACGACATCACCGAGCTGCGGCGGGCGGATCAGATCCGGCGCGACTTCGTCGCCAACGTCTCGCACGAGCTGCGAACGCCGCTGACCGCCATTCGCGGCTACGTCGAGGCGCTGTCGGAGGGTGACGTCGGCGAGGAGGACAGCCGCCGGTTCCTCGAGATCATCACCCGCCACACGCAGCGGATGGAACGGCTCGTCAAGGATCTGCTGCGGCTGGCGCGCCTCGACGCCGGACAGGAGACCCTCGAGCTCATCGCCTGCGACGCGCGCAGCCTGGCGGACGCGGTCGTCGCCGACGTCATGCCGGCTGCCGCCGCGCGCGGCCAGCGCATCGAGGTGGCCATCGCGCCTGGCGCCGAAACCGTCCGCGCCGATCCGGCGAAGCTCCATGACGCGCTGCGCAATCTGGTGGCGAACGCGATCACCTACGCGCCGGAGCAGTCCACGATCCGGATCGACGCGACCCCCGCCGGGACGCGAGTCGCGATCACGGTGTCCGACGAGGGGCCCGGCATTCCGGAGGAGGATCTGTCGCGCGTGTTCGAGCGGTTCTACCGCGTCGACAAGTCGCGGGCGCGCGATCCGGGCGGCACCGGCCTCGGCCTGGCGATCGTCAAGCATCTGGTCGAGCTGCACGGAGGGACGGTCCGCGCCGAGAACGGTCCGGAGGTCGGTGCGCGCTTCACGATCACGGTCGCGAGCGCGACGGCATGAGGTCTTGTATGTTTTCCTTTGTGTCGTTGTGTCCTTGTGTCTGTTGGAATCACCCAGACGCGAATGAACACGGCTGCAGCCGGCGTCAGCTGGCGCCGGCCAGGCGCAGCAGCGTATATGCGGCCATCGCGATCAGGAACGCCGCGGGAATCGTCAGCACCCACGCCCAGACAATCTGACCCGCCACGCCCCAGCGAACCGCCGAAAGGCGCCGCACCGCGCCGACGCCGACGATCGCGCCGGTAATCGCGTGCGTGGTGCTCACCGGCACACCGGTCTGGGTCGCGATCAGGATCGAGATCGCGGCGCTGGTCTCAGCCGCGAACCCGCCGACCGGCTGCAGCTTGGTGATCTTCGATCCCATCGTGTGGATGATGCGCCAGCCGCCGGCCAGCGTGCCGAGCGCGATTGCGGCGTGCGCCGCGAGCACCACCAGGAACGGAATATAGAAGTGATCGATGTAGTGCGCGGCGTAGAGCACTCCGGCGACGATCCCCATCGTCTTCTGCGCGTCGTTGGCGCCGTGGTTGAGGCTGAAAGCGGCCGCCGAGACCAGCTGCAGCCTGCGAAACAGCCGATCGACCCGTGACGGCGGCATCCAGCGGAAGATCCACGTGATCGAGGTCATGATTCCGAAGCCGAGCACGAGGCCGATGAGCGGAGAGAGCACGATGAACAGGAGCGTCTTGGTCCAGCCGCTGGCGACAATCGCCTTGAAGCCGGCCTTGGCGACCGCCGCGCCGGCATAGCCGCCGATCAGCGCGTGCGACGAGGAGGTCGGCATCCCGTAGTACCAGGTGATCAGGTCCCAGATGATCGCGCCCAGCAGGCCGGCGAAGATCACGGCGAAGGTGACGATGGTCACGTCGACCATGCCCGAACCCACCGTCCTGGCGACCGCGGTGCCGAACGTGAAAGCGGCGACGAAGTTGAAGAAGGCCGCCCAGACCACCGCCTTGCCCGGCGATAGCACGCGCGTCGACACCACGGTGGCGATCGAGTTGGCCGCGTCGTGGAATCCGTTGATGTAATCGAACGCGAGCGCGACGAAGATCACGCCGCCGACCGTCCAGAGGAGCATGCGCGGCTATCCGTGCTTGACCATCACGCCCTCGAGGACATTGGCGACATCCTCGCAGCGATCGGTCGCGTCTTCGAGGAAGTCGAGCGCCTCTTTCCATTTCATGACCACGATCGGATCGCGCTCGTCGTCGAACAATGTCGTCACCGCCTGCTGGTGGATGCGGTCGGCCTCATTTTCGAGCCGGTTGATCTCGATCGCCGGCGCCGCCAGCCCCTTGCTCTGCTCGAGTGCGATCAGGCCGAGGTGGACCTGCTCGGTGCAGGCGCTGATGATCCGGGCCAGCTCGCGGGCGCCGAAGCGCACCGACTCGAGCCGATAGAGGCGCACCAGCGTCGCCGAGGCGTCAATCGCGTCCATCACGTCGTCCAGCGAGCGCGCCAGCGCATGAATGTCCTCGCGGTCGAGCGGTGTGACGAACGTGCGGTTGAGGCGCTGAATGATCTCGTGGGTGAGGAAGTCGCACTTGTGTTCGACTTCCTTGATCTCGTCCGCCTTGTCCCAGATCGGACGCTCCGGCAGGAGCATTTCCTCGAGCAGCCGCGCGCCGCGCTTCAGCTCGGTGGCGAGCGCCTGGAAATCGGTGTAGAACTTCTCTTCGCGCGGGATCAGTCGGAACGGCATGGGCCCGGGAAGTGTAGCAGATCCGTTTACACGGAAGTTACGTCACCGTTACACGCGACAACGCACGGGAGTAAGATTTGGCGACCCGGACCTACCCGACCTGCCTTCCAGGTGACCTAGGACAATGTCGATGAACACCGAAGTGCTGGCGATCATCCTGGGCGGCGGCCAGGGATCGCGACTGTTTCCGCTCACGCAACACCGATCCAAGCCTGCGGTGCCGATCGGCGGCAGCTACCGGCTAATCGATATTCCGATCAGCAACTGCCTGCACGCGGATATCCGGCGCATCTTCGTGCTCACCCAGTTCAACTCCGCATCCTTGAACCGGCACATCTCGCAGACCTACCGGATGGACCCGTTCAGCCAGGGGGCGGTCGAGATTCTGGCCGCCGAGCAGACCCCCGACAATCCGAACTGGTTTCAGGGGACGGCCGACGCGGTCCGTCAGGCGGCGCGCCATCTCGTCCGCTACGACGCGGACTATTACCTCATCCTCGCCGGCGACCATCTCTACCGGATGGACTACTGCGAGCTGATCGATGCGCACGTGGAGGGCAACGCCGATATCACGATCGCGGCCCAGCCGGTGTCGGTGGAGGATGCCTCGGCGATGGGCATCTTCCGGTTCGAGCGCAGCGGCCAGATCGTCGCCTTCGAAGAGAAGCCGAAGCGAGAGCGCCTCGACGAGATCGGCCGCAGCATTCCCGCCGGCGCGATGTTCAGCGGGCATTCACCGGACAAGCCGTTCGTCGCCTCGATGGGCGTCTACGTCTTTTCCCGCGATGTGCTGCTGGAGGCGATCGAGCAGGAGGGCGCGGCCGACTTCGGGCGGCAGATCATCCCGGAGGCGCTGGGGCGCTATCGCGTGAACGCGTATCTGTTTCGCGGCTACTGGGCCGACGTCGGCACGGTCGCCTCGTTCTACGACGCGAACCTCATGCTCACCCGCGCTGGCGCGCCGTTCAGGCTCTACGACTCGGGCCGGCCGATCTTCACCCACGCGCGCTATCTGCCGGGAGCGCGGCTCAACGACTGCACCGCGCGCGAATCCATCGTCGCCGAGGGGTGTTTCATCGAGCGCTCGACCATCGACGGCTCGATCGTCGGCATCCGCACCAACATCCAGGCCGGCTCGTCGATCCGGCGGTCGGTGCTGCTCGGCGCCGACTTCTACGAGGCCGACGACACCGGACCGGTCATCCGCGATCGCCCCCGGCTCGGCATCGGCCGCGACGTCGTGCTCGACCGCGTGATCGTGGACAAGAACGCCCGAATCGGCGACGGCGCACGGCTGGTGAACGAGGCCGGCGTCGACCGCGCCGACGGGGACGGCTACGTGATCCGCGACCGCGTCATCATCGTTCCCAAGGACGGTGTGATCAGACCGGGGACCCAGGTCTAGAGCAGCTCGCCATCACTCGTGCCGGCCCATCGCCGAATGGTCCCGGGTGTCGCGCATCGACGCGTAGACGATGAGCGAGGTCGCGATCACCGCGGTCAGGTAGTAGGAGAACCAGGCCTCGTGGCCGATCGACTTGAACCAGAGCGCGATCGACTCGGCGGTCCCCCCGAAAACCGAGACCGTGACCGCGTACGGCACGCCGACGCCCGTGGCCCTGACCTTGGTCGGAAACAACTCCGCCTTCACGACCGCGTTGATCGACGTGTAGCCGGCGACGATCAGCCAGGCGGCGGCGATCAGCAGCCAGGCGACCAGCGCGCTCCGCGTTGACTGAAGCGACCGCAGCAGCGGGATCGTGAAAAGGGTGCCGCTGACGCCGAACCAGATCAGCAGCGGCTTCCTGCCGATGCGATCCGACAGCGCGCCGTAGATCGGCTGCAGCACAAGCGCGAACAGCAGCGAGGTCGCGGTCACCAACGTCGTCTGCGCGTCGTTGAGGCCGACCGACAGCTTCAGGAATTTCTGCATGTAGGTGGTGTAGGTGTAGAACGCCGTCGTGCCGCCCATGGTCAGTCCGACCACGACCATCACTTCACGGGGATACGTCGCCAGCGCGGCGATCGAGCTGGTCGTCCGCGCGAGCTTCTTCGCCGCGATGAAGTCATCGGTCTCGTGCAGGTTGCGCCGCATCAGCAGCGCGACGATCGCCAGCAGTGCGCCGACGACGAACGGGATCCGCCAGCCCCAGGCTCTCAGCTGCGCCGGGGTGAGAAACAGCTGCTGCAGGAGCAGCAGCACGAGGATGGCGCAGAGCTGGCCGCCGATCAGCGTCACGTACTGGAAGCTCGAGTAGAAGCCCCGATGCTTCTGGTCGGCCACCTCGGTGAGATAGGTGGCGCTGGTGCCGTACTCGCCGCCGAGGCTGAGGCCCTGAATCATGCGGGCGACACCGAGCATGATCGGCGCGCCGATCCCGATCGCGGCGTAGGTCGGCGTCACCGCGATCATCAGCGATCCGAAGCACATCAGCAGCACCGAGAGCATCAGCGCGCTGCGGCGCCCGTAGACATCGGCGAGATGGCCGAACAGCCACCCTCCGATCGGCCGCACGATGAAGCCGAACGCGAACAGAATCGCGGCGTTCAGTTGCTGGACGACCGGGTCGCTGCCGGGAAAGAATGCGGGGGCGAAATAGAGCGCGAAGGCGGCGTAGGCGTAGAAGTCGTACCACTCGACGAGGTTGCCGATCGACCCGACGAAAATCGCCGCCAGCCGGCGCCGCACGTCCGCGAGCTCGAGCGGGCCGTCCTGAATGTTGGTCATGAACCCGCTTGTACGGCGGCCAGAAAGGCGCGGACCCGCGCCGCGTTGGTGCCGAGGTCGCCGACGCCGACGCGGGACAGCGATCGCACGTCGACGCGGCTCCCGGTCGGTTGCGGCGTCACCCGCACGACCACGTCGTCCTTGAACCCGAACCAGAAGGTCGTGTCGGTCGCCTCGATTCGTCCGCCGGCTGGATCCGACGCGGCGATGTCCCACCCCTTCGCCTTCGCCGCGGCGAGCGCGCGATCGAAGGCACGGTCTGGCGGGATGTTCAGAAGCAGCGGCACGATGTCGGGATACGCCTGTTGCTGTTTCGCGGCGACATCAGGGCCGCCGTAGCCGGTCGGGTTCAGAGCCCCGGCGCGCAGCGGGAGAATGGCGAGGAACGGCGGCGGCTGGATCGTATCGGTCGTGATGTCGTGAATCGCCGGCACGCGCAATCCTTTCCAGACTATCGCGCCGAGCGAGCCGATCGCCACGAGCGACAACGCCATCGCGGCGCCGGCCGTCCGCATGCTCGTCCATCGTCGGGCGTCGACGATCAGCCCGACAATGCTGAGCGCGAGCGTCGCAAGCGTGGCGTACAACGACCACTTCAACAGGCCGAACGCACCTGCCAGCCCCAGCAGTCCCAGGTGGTGCAGCGGGCCGGCGGCGGCCAGCCCCAGCAAGGATCCAACGCCGAGCGCCGCCGCGAGCCGGGAGACCCCGCTCGTCTTCCGTTCGTCATACATCCGTGACCGCCCGGCGATATAATCCGCCCACTGTGACCACCATCATACGCTCGCCTTTTCTGTTCGGTTCGGCACCGGTCCTGATTGCGATGCTGGCTGCAGCCGGTATCTCGGCTCAGTCTGCCGCCCCGAAGCAGGCCATCGCCCATCGGGGCGCCTCCGGATACGCGCCCGAGCATACGCCGGCCGCGTACAAGCTGGCGATGGAGCAGAAGGCGGACTTCGTGGAGCCGGACCTGGCGGTGTCGAAGGACAACGTGTTGTTCTGCATGCACGACGACACGCTCGAGCGCACCACCAATGTCGCCGAAGTCTTCCCCGATCGGGTGTCGACGGGCTACCAGACGCGTCAGCCTGGCAAGCACTGGCTCGGCAACGATTTCACGATGGCGGAGATCAAGCGCCTCGACGCCGGCAAATGGTTCAAGCCGGAATTCACCGGTCAGCACATCCAGACGTTCCAGGACGCCATCGATCTCGTGCGCGGCAAGGCCGGGCTTTACCCGGAGCTGAAGTCGCCCGAGCTGTACAAATCGCGTGGCGTCGATCAGGTGAAGCTGTTCGTCGACATCATGAGGAAGAACGGCCTCGAGAAGCCTGAGTCGCTGAAGACGACCCCGATCATCATCCAGTCGTTCGACGAATCGGCGATTCGCCGCGTCTCGGTCGATCTGCCGACCGTCCCGCGTGTGTTCCTGACCGGGAAGGACGAGGACGTCACCGAGGCGCGCCTCAAGGAGCTGGCGAAGTTCGCGACCGGCATCGCGCCGGAGAAGTTCGTCATCGCTCGCCACCCTGAGATGGTCGCGCGCGCGCACGCCGCCGGCCTGACGGTGACGTCGTGGACCTTCCGCGCTGACGACAAGGACATGAAGTTCCCCTCGGTCAAGGCTGAGATGTCGCACTTCCTCTACGACCTGGGCATCGACGCGCTGTTCACGAACAACCCCGACCAGTTCCCCCGCAGATAACGAAACCGCGGTCATCTTCACACCGATTTTACAAATCCGTCACAGCAGTACTACCGCCGGCCGCTATCGTCGCCACTGTCGCGCTGCATTTCAGCTCAGCGCCTGAGGTTACCGATGATTCGACTGGCTCGACTGTTTCTGCTTTTCGCGCTCCTGATTCCGGTGTCAGTGCCGGCTCTGCACGCGGCTGCGGCGGGCGGCGTGGACGGCACCGTACTCGACCCTGACAGCAAGGCGGTAGTCAACGCCGCGGTGGTGGTTCGCAACGAGGCGACCGGCGTCACGGTCGCGACGACGACGGACGGGAGCGGGCGATTCTCCGCCGCTGGGCTGGCGCAGGGATCGTATGCGATCGAGGTCCTCGTGCCAGGCTTCGAACCCGTGCGGCGGGCGGGTATTCAGGTCAATGAGGGCGCGGCAGCGACCGTCTCCATCCAGCTCAGCGTCGCCAACATCAGCGAAACGGTGACCGTGTCGGCGGCGCTGCCGGCTGCCGCGGTCGCCGCTCCGTCGCAGGCCTCGCTGACCG
>DATASG010000251.1:0-3622 GCA_036269295.1 Vicinamibacterales bacterium
CCCCCCCGACCCCGTAAGCTGTGGCGTGGACGATGGCGAAGGTGACTACCTGAATTGTCCGCTGACCCGCGACGAATACGAGGCCTTCTACAAAGCCCTGACCTCAGCGGAGTCGGCGACGGTTCACGATTTCGACAAGGAACGGTTCTTCGAAGGGTGCCTCCCGATTGAAGTGATGGCGCACCGCGGCGCCGACACGCTGCGGTTCGGCCCGATGAAGCCGGTCGGATTGACCGATCCGCGCACCGGACGCGAACCGTACGCGGCCGTGCAGCTGCGGCAGGACAACTTGGCCGGCGACCACTTCAGCCTGGTCGGCTTCCAGACCCAGATCAAATGGGGCGAGCAGGCGCGCGTCCTTCGTATGATCCCGGGGCTCGAGTCGGCGGAGTTCGTCCGCTTCGGGATGGTGCACCGAAACACCTACGTGAACGGACCGACCGTGCTGGCGGAGACGTGGCAGGTGCGCGCGCGCCCGACGCTTTTCTTCGCCGGGCAGATGTCAGGCGTCGAAGGCTACGTCGAGTCGGCGGCGTCTGGACTGCTCGCCGGCATCAACGCGGCCGCGCTGGCGAATGGGCGCCCCGTGTCGTCTCCGCCGCGCACGACCGCCATCGGGGCCCTGGCCTACTATGCGTCGCATGCGAACCCGGCGCACTACGAGCCGTCGAACATCACGTTCGGGATCATGCAGGCATTGGATCCCTCGACCCGGATCGGGCCAGGCCCGTCGACGAGGCTCGGAGCAGGCAGGGCGCCGCGCGGGAAGAAGCTGCGCAACCTCGCCTTGTCCGAGCGGGCACTCGCGGATCTGGACACGTGGATGGTGGGGTCAGATCTGACCTTGACCCGGCCATGACCCCACATCTCAAGGCGTTCCTGCGGTATCTCGAGCTGAACCGCAACGCGTCGGCGCACACCGTGCGCGCCTACGACAGCGATCTGTCGCAGTTCATCGCCCACGCCGCAGCCGGCGCCGGCGTCAAGGTGCGGGATCTGCGGCCGCGCCAGCTCGATCGGCTCGCGCTGCGCGGTTTTCTCGGTGATCTCCACCGCCAGGGTTTGGCGCGGGCGACCGCAGCGCGCAAGCTCGCGGCGGCGAGGACGTTTCTGCGCTATCTGCGCCGTGAAGGGGAGATCGACGACGACCCGGGCGCCCTGGTGGCGACGCCGAAACGCGACATCCGAATGCCGGCGCACTTGTCAGAAGACGAAATGTCGGCGCTCATCGACGCGCCCGTGGGCGAGACGGCGCTGGTCCGGCGGGATCGCGCGATCCTCGAGCTGTTCTACGCCTCCGGCCTCCGGCTCAGCGAGCTCGCCGGCCTCGACGTCGACGATGTGAATCTGAGCGCGAAAATGGTACGGGTGCTCGGGAAGGGTGGCAAGGAGCGGATCGTGCCCTTCAACGCCAGTGCGGCGAAGGCGGTGCGCACCTACCTGCAGGCACGAGACGCGCTGGTGCGCGGTTCCGTCCCCTCCCGCTCCCGCCCATCCCGCCTGTCCAGCCCCTCCCGCCCGTCCAGCCCTTCCCGCCCCGTTCCGTCCAGCCGTTCCCGCCCGTGCGAACCGCTGTTCGTCAACTACCGCGGCGGGCGACTGACGACCAGGAGCGTCGACCGTCTGGTGCGGCGCTACGTCGCGGCGAGCAGCGCCCGGCTGGGCATCAGTCCCCACGCGCTGCGGCACTCGTTCGCGACCCACTTGCTGCAGCGTGGCGCCGATTTACGCGTGATTCAGGAGCTGCTCTGTCACGCGCGCCTCAGCACGACGCAGCGCTACACGCACGTGAACGCGGCTCAGCTGCTCGAGGTGTACCAGAAGTCGCACCCGCGCGCCAAAGCCTAGCTCGCAGCCGCGACCAGTGGCGCGGCTCGGCGGCCGCGCGGGAACTCGATCCCCAGCGTCTTGATCTTGTAGTTCATCACCCTCGGGCTGATTGACAGCAGCTCCGCCGCGTCCTTCTGCACCCAGTTCGACATCTTCAGCGCCTCGACCAGCGCGTGGCGTTCGATGTCCTCGAGCGCGATCCCGGTCGGTGGAATCCTGACCACCGAAGCGTGGTCGCGGGATCCGCCCGCGGTCGGCACTTCGCCGAGCCGGAGATCGACCGACGCGATGGCCCGCCCTTCGGCCAGCAGGATCGCGCGTTCGATCGTGTTCTCGAGTTCGCGGATGTTCCCCGGCCAGTTGTAGCGCATCAGCAGCTTCTGGGCGTCGGTCTCGAGGCCGTCGATCTTCTTCTTCAGCTCCCCCGCGAACCGGCGGATGAAGGTCAGCGCCAGCGGCACGATGTCGTCCTTGCGGTCGCGCAGCGGCGGCATCTCGATCGAGACCACGTTCAGGCGGTAGTAGAGGTCCTCGCGGAACTGGCCGGCCTGCACCATTCCCGGCAGATCGCGGTTGGTGGCCGCGATCAATCGCACGTCGACCCGCAGCGTGCGGGTGCCGCCGAGACGCTCGAACTCGTGCTCCTGCAGCACGCGCAGAATCTTCGCCTGCGTGCTCGGGCTCATGTCGCCGATTTCGTCGAGGAACAGCGTGCCGCCATCCGCCTGCTCGAAGCGGCCGATGCGCTGTTTGTCGGCGCCGGTGAAGGCGCCTTTCTCGTGTCCGAACAGCTCGGACTCGAGCAGGTTCTCCTGCAGTGCCGCGCAGTTCACCTTCACGAAGTTCCGGTTGTTGCGCAGCGAGTTGTGGTGCGTCGCGCCCGCAATCAGCTCTTTGCCGGTGCCCGTTTCGCCGCGGATCAGCACCGTGGTGTTGCTCTTCGCCACCTTCTTGACGATGTCGAGCACGTGCTGGAGCGCCGCGCTGGTGCCGACGATCTTGTCGAACTCGTAGATGTCCTGCTGCGTGCCCCGGAGGTAGTCGAGCTCGTTCCGCAGGCGCTTGACTTCGAGCGCCTTCTCGATCTTGACCTCCATCTCCTCGATTTCGAACGGCTTCTGCACGTAGTCGAAGGCGCCGGTCTTCATCGCCTCGACCGCGGTGTTGACCGATCCGAATGCCGTCATCAGGATGACCGCGGTGGTCGGGTGCATCGCCCGCGTCGTCCGCAGCACGTCCATGCCGTCGCTGCCGCCCATCTTCAGATCGCTGAGCACCACGTCGAAGTAACTGTCGTGCAGCCGCTCGATGGCGGCGTTGCCGTTGGACGCCTCCTGGACCTCGTGACCGGCGTCGGTCAGACCGCGGACCAGGCCCCGGCGAAGCGCGTCGTGATCATCGGCAACGAGAATGCGACCCATGTAAATATCCCTCTCACTATTTGAACCAGCCGGAGGCGCTGGTGACCGGCAACGTCACGCGAAACCGGGTGCCGGAATCCGGTGTGCTGCTGACGTCGATGCGCCCGTCGTGGGCATCGACGATCTTCCTGACGATCGCCAGCCCGAGTCCGGTGCCGGTGACCTTGGTGGTAAAGAACGGGTTGAAGATGCGATCGGTGAGATCCGCCGAGATGCCGGGGCCGTCGTCGGCCACTTCCACCAGCACCGCCGGCGTCGGCGGGTGCAGACCCGCGAACGCCGGGTCCGCCTCGATCGCGGTCGTCGCCGCCGAAATCGTAATTCGGCCGCTGCCGTCGAGCGCCTCGAACGCGTTGGCGACCAGGTTCGTG
>DATASG010000252.1:0-4485 GCA_036269295.1 Vicinamibacterales bacterium
GCTTCGCGATTCCGTCGATCTACCTCCGCGATCACCCGGACATCTACATCCACACCACCGGCGATCTGCCCGACAACATCGAGCCGACCAAGATCAAGCGGTCGGCGTTCATTGCCGCTGCGAGCGGCTACTACCTGGCGACGATGCCGGATCGCGGCGCCGCGCTCCTGCGGTTGTCGTATGCGAACGCCTACCAGCGGCTCGCCGAAGACGGGCGGCGCGCGGCGACGAAGGCTTCGGCCGGCAGTGCCGGCGAGGCGGTGAACATCATCGCGCACGCGGTGGGCCGCGAGCAGCGGCGGCTGCAGACCTTGTCCACCTTCGTTCTGCCGGGCGCGCCGGCTCCGTCGAGCGAGTCGCTGGGCCAATTGGCCGACCGCCTAGGCGCGGCCGGCACGGCGCTGACGCAGGCCATCGCCGGCGGCGCGTCGTCTGCAACCGCCGGCGGTGCGCCCACCGCCGAGGCGCGCATACCGATGCGCAACCCGGCGGTGAAGGGGCCGCTGCCGCCCGACGGCGACTGGCTCCTCGACAAGACCGGGCGCGGCGGCGCGACGGTTGCCATCAGCCGCGTCCCGCGCAGCGAGGACGTCACCTACGAAATCGTCAATTTCATCGACGGCTCGCGCTCGATCGCCGACATCCGCAACGCGGTCAGCGCCGAGTTCGAGCCAATCGAGCTATCGGCGGTCGCCGAATACATCGACCTGCTGGCGCGGGCGGGGGCGATCACGTTCAAGCGATGATCCTGCGCCGGGCGCTCGGACTCCTGATGTGTGTCGCGGCGACAGGCGCCGCACGGGAGATCGGTGTCGAGCCCGATGTGCGATCGGCGCTGACGGGCCCGCTGCGATTCTCCGACGAGGAGCTGTCCGATCTGCGGCGCGGCCAGGTCGTGAGGCACGGGCTGCCGTCGCGGTCGCCGGGCGAGGTCGCGGTGGCCGGCGCGGTCACGATCCGCGCGCCCAAGGCCGCCTTCTTCGCCCGCGTCCACGACATCACCCACTTCAAGAGCGGCCAGGAGATCGTGCAGATCGGCCGATTCAGCGATCCGCCGGTGCTCGGCGACCTGGCGGCGCTGACGGTCGGCGTGGACGACTTCGATGTCCGTTCATGTCGGGTCGGTGACTGCGGCATTCGTCTCCCCGCGGCCGTGATCGAGCGATTGGGGCGCGAGATCGACAGCAAGGCCGCCGACGCACAGGCGCGCGGCGCGCAGCTGTTCAAGCAGATCCTGCTCGATCAGGTGACGGCGTACATTTCAGGCGGCGACCACATGCCGCAGTACGACGATGGGCCGAGACCGATCCGGGCGCGGGACGAGTTCGAAGGAATCCTCTCGGAGATGCCGGAGCTGGGCGCGCTGCTACCGGGGCTGCCCGATCATCTCCGTCATTTTCCGTCGGCGCGGCTGAGCAACGCGGAAGACTTCCTGTACTGGTCGAAGGAGAGGTTCGGCGTCGCGCCGTTCATCACCGTGACGCATGTGACCATCGTCTGCCGGTCAGCGGTGACCTGCGTAATGGCGACGCGCGACGTCTATTCGAGCCGATATCTCGACGCCTCGGTGGCGCTGGCGATTGCCACCGACGCCGGCGCTGACGGGTTCGATCTGATTTACGACAACCGGTCGCGCGCCAACGCGCTGAAGGGCAGATTCGGCGGTCTCCGGCGCGCGTTGACCGAGCGCCGAGCCCGCAGCGGTCTGGAAAGCAGCCTGAACGCGATCAAGGCGTCTCTGGAACGGCGCTGACAAACGGACCGTCAGCGGTTTTCCGTCGCCGCTTTCGCCGCCGGCTGGAACAAGTACTGATCGAACCACTCGAGGTTGTGGTCCATCGTCGCGCGGTTGCTCTTCGGCTTCGACGGCCCGTGCCCGACCCCGCCGAAGCCCTGGTAGACGATCAACCTGGTCGGCACGTGGTTGTCCTGCAACCCGTGATAGAGCTCGAAGGCGTTGGGCAGCGGCACTCGCTGATCGGTGGCGCCGTGCTGAATGAGCGTCGGCGTCTTCGCCTGCTTGATGTAGGTGATCGGCGAGGTCTTGGCGTAGATCTCCGGATCGTCCCACGGCGTCGCCTTCAGGTACTGCCGCGTGAACGGCGTGATGTCGGTGTTCACGTAGTAGGTCATCCAGTCGGAGATGCCAGCGCCGACCGAGATCGCCTTGAAGCGCGCCGCGTCGTGGGTGGCGAGGAACGCGGAGATATAGCCGCCCTGGCTCCATCCCATGGTGCCGACCTTCGCGGGATCGACGATCCCTCTGGCGATCAGCGAATCGACGCCCGACAGCACATCCCAGGCGTCGCCGACGCCGAGGTTGCGCACGTTCAAGGCGCGAAACTTCGCGCCATAGCCGGCGCTGCCGCGATAGTTGGGCTCGAGGACGAGCACGCCGCGCGGCACCCAGACGTCGATCGGATAGATGGTGCTGGTGAACGGGATGGCGCGCGAGACGCCGGTCGGGCCGCCGTGAATCACGACCAACAGCGGATACTTCTTCGAGGCATCGAAGTCGGCCGGCTTGTGCAGCACGCCTTCGATGGTGGCGCCATCCTGGCTCTTCCACGATACGACCTCGAGCGAGCCTGTCGCCCAACTCGCGGCCTGGGCGCTCATGTCGGTCAGCTTCTTCTCCTGCGGGGTCCCGCTCGAGCCGATGACGAACAGCTCCGACATCGTGCGCGCGCCGGCGCGCAAGAAGGCGATGGTCTGGCCGTCCTTCGACAGCGAAAAGCTCGAGTTCACGGTCTGGTCTGGCGCCGGTTGTCTGGTGATGGTCTTCGAGTCCGGATCGAGTCGGTAGAGATAGGCGTAGGTCTTCGCAGACGCGGTGAAATACAAGCCGTTCGGCTTCCAGTCGACGATCTGCGCATCCTCGTCGAACGCCGCCGAGAGCACGGTCGGCGTACCGCCACCGGCGGGAATCGTGGCGATCACGCTGTTCGCGTAGAAGAACGCCGGGTTGGCCATCGCGGTCTGAAACGCGATGCGCGCGCCGTCCGGCGACCAGACCGGGTTCGAGTCCGGGCCATCCTGCGTGACCAGTCTGCGGACGGACGCGTCGGCGACGGTGACGATCGAGATGTCGGCCGAGCCGCCGTTCTTGAGCTCGGGGTTGACGCGGTGATCGAACGCGATGCTGTTGCCGTCCGGCGACCACGAGAAGCCGCCCACCGTGAACGCGCCGGAGGTGAGCGTGCGCGTGGCGCGGGTCGCGAGGTCAAGCGCGAAGAGATGGGTCATCCGGTGATCCTGTTCGACCACCTGGAACTCGCCGTATTTCTTGTCGCGGTCCTTGACCGCGGCCGGCTTCGGCTCGGTGGCGGTATAGGCGATGGTTTTGCCGTCGGGCGACCAGGCGAAGGCGGTGACGCCATCCTCCAGAGTCGTGAGCGCCTCGGCTTCGCCGCCCTGAGGATTGATGACGTATAGCTGCCGCTTGTCGGTGCGATCCGAAATGAAGGCTATTTTCGAACCATCGGGCGACCACGCCGGCGACTGGCTCGACTTCTTGGCGTTGGTCAACTGGCGCAGGGCGCCGGTGGCCACGTCGGCGAGCCAGATCTGGGTCTCGTAGGCGTTGTCGTCCCAATTCGTGTCGCGGACCGTGTACGCGACCCGGCGGCCGTCGGGTGAGATCTCGGGCGAGCCGGCGCGCTTCAGCGACAGGATTTGATCGACGGTCGGCGCAACCCTCGTGGTCGGCTGGTTCTGCGCGCCTAGCGCCGCCACGCCCACGAACGCAAGAGCTGCCAGCGTTAACACGTTCTTCATAGCCGCAGTATAGGATCAGTCGTGGTATAAGCAGGGGTGGTCCTGACAGGTTTTTTAAAGGAGGCTTCAATGCGCAGAACATTCGCCGGCGTCGCGATCGCCGCATTCGTCGTCGCGCTGAGCGCGCCCGCGTTCGCTGCGACCGAGACGGTGAAGGGCCAGGTGGTCGACATGGGTTGCTACAAGGCCGACAAGTCGAACACGGGCGTCGATCACAAGATGCCCAAGGGCGACACCAAGGACTGTGCGCTCGGCTGCGCGAAGGCCGGCCAGCCGCTGGCGCTGCTGACCAGCGACGGCAAGGTCTATCAGATTGCCGGTGGCCTCGCCGCCGACAAGAACGCCAAGCTGATCCCGCACGTCAGCCACACCGTCGAAATTACGGGAGACGTGATGGATCACGGCGGCGCGATGATGATCACGGCCGACAACCTGAAAATGCTCTCGCGGTAGCCCGCCTTTTCGCACCGCTGGCGCTACGGACGGGCCCACCGTAGCTCGAGAAGAGGACGGCGAGCGGATGGGGCCAGAATCGAAGAGGCGGGCTGCGTGCCCGCCTCTTTTTTCCTTGACTTGTTCTAATGAATTAGTACAATAGTTCACATGGCGGCCGGCACCCTCGTTTCCATCGACGCCAAGGATCGGACACCGATTTACGCACAGCTCGACCGCGCCCTGCGCGCCGCGATCGCCACCGGCCGCCTCCAG
>DATASG010000253.1:0-18292 GCA_036269295.1 Vicinamibacterales bacterium
CTTCGGCGATCGGGTACGTCTGCGACATGATTCATCGTACAATTTGATCTACACACGCACGCCCGACGGCGAACCGCATGCCAGGCACTGACGGATCACTCTTGTGTCGAGGCCACTATGCATGAGCGCCACTCCGACGCCCGCCGCGAATTCCTGAAGTTCCTGGTCGCGAGCCCATATGTTGCGGCGCTGGGCGGAGCGGCGGCCTTTCTCCAGCAACGAGGTATGGCTCAATCCGTTCAGGAGCCCACAGGGCTGCTGGCGACACCGGCCGATGCGCTGAGCGTCCTCGATTTCGAGGAGACCGCTCGCCGCAAGGTGAACCCGGGGCATTGGGCCTATATGGCGAGCGGCGTGGACGATGACGCGACGCTGCGGGCGAACCGCGAAGTCTTCAGGCACATCCAGTTGCGCCCTCGTCGGTTGCACGATCCGAGAAAAGTCGATACCACGGTGAATCTGTTCGGCGTCTCCTACGCGAGTCCGATCTATCTCTGTCCGACGGGCGGAGAGAAATCGTTCAACGGCGACGGCGAGCTGGCGGTCGCTCGGGCCGCGAAGGCGCGCAACACTCTCCAGATACTGTCGACAGCGGCATCCACGGGTGTCGAGGACGTCAATAGAGAATTGGGCCGGCCCGCGTGGTACCAGGTCTATGCACCGAACTCATGGGAGGCCAACGAAGCCTTGCTGAAGCGCGTGGAAGCGGCGGGATGCCCGGTGATCGCGCTGACCGTCGACAACATCACCGGCCGCAACAGCGAGTTCTACCTTCGCACGCGTCCGAGGGACCTCAGCCAGTGCGCGACGTGCCATCCCAGTGGCCCGGGCAGCGGCCCGCGTCCGATGACCGCGAACCTGCCCCGCGGGGTGACCCCGGTCGCCGTCGACTGGGCCCTGGTCGACCGCATCCGCAAGACATGGAAGGGCAAGTTCTTCATCAAGGGGATCGATACCCACGAAGATGCACGGCTGTGCGTCGATCATGGCCTCGACGGCATCATGGTATCGAACCACGGTGGTCGGGCCACGGAGACCATCCGCTCCACCGTCGAGGCGCTGCCGGAAGTCGTCGCTGAAGTCCGCGGGCGCATTCCGGTGTACGTCGACGGCGGTTTTCGCCGCGGCACGGACATCTTCAAGGCCCTGGCGTTGGGAGCCACCGCAGTCGGCATCGGTCGTCCGTTCCTGTGGGGGCTCGGAGCGTTCGGCCAGGCCGGCGTCGACCGCGTGCTGGAGATCCTGCAAGGCGAGCTGAAGCTCGTCATGGGCAATTGCGGTACGGAGACCCCGCGAGATATCACGTCCGCCTACGTCGCGACGCCGGACTGGAAGAGATAAGTACCAGACGCGTCCTCGTCGGCTCCCACGGCAGTGTGAATTCCCCCCGGGTCTTCTACGGTCCGCCGCTCTCTGCGCGGGTGGCGCCACAGGCGCAGCAAGCCGACAAGTTCGTCGCCAAGCTTTTGCAGAATCGCTATGACCTTTCGGTCCGTAGTGGCCAACTCTCGGGCGCTGGAGCGCAAGTGCTGCAATCGGCGATTGCGCAGTCGCGCTTCGTGTTGTTGGGTGAGGACCACGGCATCGCGCAGACGTCAGAATTCTGGGCAGCCGTCTGCCGTGCAGCCGGTCCCTCAGGATTCCACACGATGGCCGTGGAAGAGGGGCCACTGGCGGCGGCGGAATTGGAACGGTGGGCCCGGCGCTCACGTTTAACGCAGAACTCGCTGAACCCGCAGAAAGGTGAGACATTCTGCGCGTTCCGCGGTCTCTGCGTTGATCTTGGGACGCTACACGGAACCGAAATTGCGCTAGTTGAGAGCGCTCGGAGAGACCGGACATCCCCGCGGCTCTACTTCGACCAGTTCTCGACCGTCAAGCCTCTGAACCGCTCGAAGTCCTTGTCGTTCATGGTCCACGAGCACGAGCCCGTTCACATGGGCGATCGCGGCGATCTGTCCGTCAACGAACGACGCCGGCCGCCCCGACGCTTCAAGCCGAGCTCGTTCGCCAGCGCTTCCTTTCGTCCTTTACTGCTTTTCGCGATCCTTGGCCGGCGGCGCCGTGCTGAGACGACGGAAGTAGTCGGCGACCGCGTCCTTGTAGCCGGGCGGCACCACGAGGGAGTCGGCGCTGCGGATCTGTCCCGGGCGCTTCTCGTCCAGGTTGCGCCGCAGTTGAAGCTCCAGGGCATCGACGCCGCTCAGGAGACGCTGGTGCAGCTCCTCCACCATCGCCGGGTTCCCGGGAAAGCGGCGGAGATCGAGATGTTCCATCGCCGTGATCAGCTCCTGTACCTGGCGCTGCATCTCGGGATCGCTGCCGACCTCGCGGCGCAGCTGCGTCAGCTCGCCCAGCCCCTGCTGAATCGTCTGCTGGTTGTCAATTGACGGCGTCTGCTGTGGCGGGGCGCCCCTGGGCGTGCCCGGCCGCGCGTTGCCGCCGGTGTCGAAGTTTCCGTAGATCGTGCCGCCTCGACCGCCCCCGCCGCCCTGCCGGGTGTCGCCGCTGACGGCGGCGGAGCCGTTGCCGCCCTGACCGACCTGCGAGCCCTGCCCGCCGCCTTGTCCGCGCTGCGCGCCCTGAGCACCTTGCGCACCCTGAGCACTTTGAGCACCTTGAGCACCCTGCGTACCCTGTTGTCCTCCCCCTTCCCGGCTCAGCGAGCCAGTCTGGTAATTCTCGCGACCCTGATTCCGTCCGCTCAGCGCTTCGATCTGACGCCGCAGCCGCTCGACGTTGTTGATCGCCGACTCCGCCGTTCTCGTCGTCTCCTGCGGCTGGCCGCCGGCGACCAGCGCCTGCTGCGCCTGGTGAAGCTGATCGCTCAGGCGTTGCAGGCTCGACGCGATCTGCGCTTCGGTGCCGTTGCCGCTCGGATCGATCCCGGTGCGCAGCCAGTCGGCGGTCCGCTGCAGGCGCGTTTCGACGTCGGTCTCGTCCATGCCCGCCAGCGCCTCGCGCAGCTTGCTCGAGGCGGCGCGCTGGCCGGCATCGAGCTCGCGCGCGGCGTTGCGCATGTCTTGCCGCAGGGTCGCCAGATCGTCGGCCATCCGCTGTCGATCGCCGGCCAGCTGTTGAATGTCGCGCGCGATCGACGGTCCGGACGGGCTTTGTTTCAGCTTGTTGACGCGATCGGCCTCGCTCTTTTCTTCGGCGGCCAGTCGATCCGCCTCCTTCGAGATCGATCCCAGTCGTCCGGTGGCGACCTGTGACTGCATGCCGCCAAGCAGGCTGCTCGCCTCGCGGAGCCGCTCGGCCGCCAGACGCGCGTCGGACGCCGCACGCGGATCCGACGCCGCGCGCCGCATCTCCTCCTGCGCCTGTCGCAGGCGATCCAGCGCCTGCTGCGCCGCCTGCTGAGAGGCCCGCGCCCGCGAGTCGTTGGACGCCTGGCCCTGAGCACCTTGACCACCCTGAGCGCCCTGCGAACCCTGAGCACCTTGAGAACCCTGAGCACCCTGCGAACCCTGCGCCCCCTGCCCCCCCGCGAGCTGCTCCATCTCGCGTCGCAGCTGCTCGGCCTCGCGCTGCAACATCTCCTGCTGCCAGCGCTGCTCGAAGCCCTGCGCGGGGTTGTTGCGCTGCTGCGCCGCCAGTTGTTCCTGGCGGCGCGCCAGCTCGTCGAGCTTCTTGAGCGCGTCGTTGATCTCCTCGGCGCGCTGATCGGCCGACGAAGCGGACTGCGGTGTCTCGTACTGATTCTTCTCGGTGTCGAGCTCGAGGTCGAACAGGCTCGCCAGATCGCGGCCGGCTCCCCCGCCGCCGCCCCCGCCGCCGCCGCCGCCGAACGCCACTTCAATCTGCCGGAACGTCGCCTCGGCCCGAAGCAGATGCTGAAGCGCCTTCTGCTCCTCCGGGATGGCGTCCTGCCACTTCTGCTGCTGCAACTGGGTCGCGGCGGGCGTCATCGCCTGGGCCGCCGCGGTCATCTCCTGTTGAAAGACGCTGAACTCGTGATTCTCGCGGGTCAGATCGCGCGCTTCCAGCCGGCCGGACAACGACAGCGACTGGTTGCGCAGCGTCGCCTGCGCCTCCGAGAGGAACTTGGCCGTCTCGGCAGCCTGCTTCTGGGTCGCCTTCTTGTCGCTCTGCTGCTTGAAAGTCGCAGCGATCATTTCCTTCTCGCGCCGCGAGATCTCGCTCGGGTCGTTGCGCTGGCCGCCGCCACCGCCCCCGCCGCCGCCACCGCCGGCCTGCTGCGACTGCGAGAATTCGCGCTCGAACGGATCGACCTGGATGAACAACATGTCCGTGTGCGATTCCGATCGCGCGTCCTTGGCGGTGGCGTAGACGCTCACCAGATCGCCCGGCACGAGCTTGAAATCCTCCAGGGCGAGGACGCTGGATCCCGAAGCCTGCTTGTCGCCCGGCTGCTTGAGCAGACGAACCGCTTTCTCGGGACCGCCGTTCACGGAGTAGTGGAGATCCAGATCCTTGAGGCCGAACTCGTCCTGCCCCTTGACGGCGACCGTCACCTCCTCGATCGCGCTGGCGCGGTAATCGCCGCCCGGCCTCGCGATGCTGACCTCCGGCGGGCTCGTCTTGCGCGCTTCGATGAAGTAGTCCTCCGACAGGCGAACCGCCTGACCTTGATCGAGCGCCGCCACGTGGTAGGCGCCGTCCCGTTCGATCGGCACCACGCCCTGGTAGTGATTGGCGGCGCCGCCTGACAGGTGCACCTGGGTGCCGCCGTCCAGAACCAGGAGGCCGTCGGTCAGCGGTCGATCGGTCACGACGTCGAGATCGGCCCGTGTACCCTCCAGCGCGCGCAGATCGCCGCCGCCCTCTTCATTCGCGTCCTTCAGACCGGTCCACGACGGGTAGTGGTAGGTGACCTTGATCTGCTTGATCGCCGGCAGATCCACGACCCGGAGGTTGAAGTGCCGCGAGCGGCGCGGGCCGGCCTCGACGTAGTACTCGACGTTCTCGGGCACGCCGGTCAGCACGAACTGGTAGCCGGATGCGCCCGGCCGCGGCTGCATCGCCACCTGCTCCCATTTCGCGGCGCTCTGATAGCGCGCGTAGAGAACGATCTGCGGTGTCAGGAGGCCCGGCGTCTGCGCGGTGATCACCTGATCGGTGTTGCGTCGGACGGTGGCGTCTCCCGGGCTGACGTGAAGCTCGGTCAGCGGCGCCGCGCCGCCGCGCGATCCGCTCCACAACACGTTCGCGCCGTAGCCGATGAAGCCTGGCTTGGCGACCACCAGCCAGGCCAGCAGTGCGAGCGCGGCAGCACCGCCGGCGAGCCACGGCACCAGGGCGGCGTTGGGCGCCACCGCTTCCGGCCCCACCGTGCGCGCCACGTCGAGCGCGTCGGTCGCCAGCAGGTCGAGGAACGGATCGTCGCTCGTTTCCTTGTTGACGAAGGTTTCGAGGCGCTGCTGGAAGCCGGGAAAGGCATCTTCGGCTCTGCGCGCGGCGCCGATGCGCGTCAGGCGCCAGAACGGAAGACCGAGGCCGAAGACCGCGGCGAGAGCGAGCGCGACCAGAAGGGCCAGGCGCGCGCCGGTGACGCTGCCCTCCGAGAACGCCAGCACGCTGAGCCCGACGGCCAGGACAACCGTCGCGCCAAGCGCGGCGCCGGCGACCAGGGCGGTTCCTCGCGACAACGTCCCGATCCTGAGCCGCTGCTCCAGCCGGGTGATGTAGGCGTCGAGCTCCTGTCGCGCGCTCATCCTGCCTCGCATGTCAACGCTCCTCGCGTCGAGTGCCGAGATATCGGCTGGCGACCCACGACTCTGCCAACGCCGCCGTCAGCACCAACAACATTATGTACCACCACACACTGAACGGCTCGTGTTCCCGGGCGACGTTCTCGTCCCTCGGCGCGACCCGCTCAGGTGAGGTCGGGGTTCCCCGCCACAGCGCCAGCACATCGTCCGGCATCGTCTCGAGTCTCGATTCGCGCCGATCGGGGTTGACGCCCACGACCTCTTCGCGGCCGTTGGCGAGCCGCACCTTGTAGAAGCCCGCCCGCGTCAACCGCAGCGACTGGGTCGTCGACGCCTCGTTCAGCGACAGTGGCCGATGGCCGTCGGGATCGACGACCTCGACGCCGAGCGTGCGCCCCGGCTCCGGCTCGCGGCTGGTCCGCAGATCGAAAAATGAGTCGACCGTGCGCGCGCCGGCCGGGCGCTCGGCGCCGGAGAGGTACCGTGCCGTTTCCTCGACGAACGCGACGAACGCCGGGTGAAGCGGAAAGTCGTTCGTCAGGTTGTCAAAGCCGGTGGTGAAGAGCAGCACTCGTCCTTCGCCAATCTTCCGGTCGACCAGCAACGGCGTGTGGTCCGTCAGCCGCGCGACCACGCGTGCGTCGGCGGGATCGACGTCGACCGCGTAGTAGAACTTCACGCCGGCCAGGCTGCCGACCCCGGCGACCGAGGGATGCGATCGATCCGCCTCGCCCACCGACACGAACTGGTCGCGGCCACCCGAGGATTCGCGCGGGTAGTCGTGCACGCCCTGAATCGTCGTCCCGACAATCGGGACGCGACCGCGGCGGCCGGTGGAGGTGCCAAGCGCGACCAGGACGCTGCCGCCGTCCTTGACGTATCCGAGCAGGCTGCTCTCGAGCGGGGCCGGCAGACCGAAGAGGTTCGAGAGGACGACGAAACCGTACTTCGACAACGACAGGTTTGCCGCCTGCTCGACCGAGACCGACTGCAGCGCGAACGCCGATTCGGCCGCCGAGCCAAGCGCGTCGCCGAAGTAGCGCGGCGACCGCGTGTCCGTGGTCGCATGGATGAACAGCACGCGCTGCGGATCCGATCGCTCGACGGCAAACAGATAGCCATCGTCGTTGGGAAAGGCGTCGGCGGCATCGATGCGAACCTCGCAACGGCTGAACCCGAACGGCACCTCGAGCGCCGGGAACTCCAGCGCCGCGCGTCCTCCCGCGGGAACCTGCACGCTCCTGGTGGCGATGGTCTTGCCGTTGACGATGAGCGCTGCCGTTCGCGTCGCGGCTGGGGTGCCGTAGCCGGCGACGACCGCCTGCACGCGCGTCGGCCTGGCGTCGCGCGGCGATCCCCAGAGCTGACCTGGAGCGGTGACGCTTTCCACCGTCCAGTTCGGCGTCGCCGCCGTCGCGACCGCGTGCGGAACCAGCGACACGGTGTCGGGAAACGTCATCTCGCCGAATGTCGGCGCCATGCTCGACCGCTGCAGATCGCTGAACAGGTGCAGCTCGATCGTCGCGTGGGCCTCGTCGGCGACCAGCCGCACGGCGCGTGCCAGCTCGGCAAAGCTGCTGCGCGAGTCGCCGGCCTCGATGCTCTCGACCGCGGCGCGCGCGGCGGCGCGGTCACGGGTCGGCGGCGTCAGCGCGTGGAGCTGCGTGTCGATCGCCATCACCTGGAGCAGCTCCGACGATCGGCGCGAGGCCAGCACCGACAGCGCCTCGCGCTTGGCGGCGCTCATCCGGGTGCCGCCGCGCATGCTGAACGAGTCGTCGATCACCAACAGCACCAGCCTGCCGCTCGGGGTGCGGGCGGACGGGCGCATGATGAACGGGTTGGCGAACGCCAACGCCAGCAGCACCAGCAGCGCCATCCGCAGCGACAGCAACAGCAGGTAGCGCAGGCGGCGGTGCTTGATCGAGCTCTGCGTCCGCGGCTCGAAGAACATCAGCGAGGCAAACGGCCGCGGCGTGGTGCTGTGACGCCTGAGCAGGTGCAGGTAGATCGGCAGCCCGACCGCGGCGACGCCCGCCAGGAACCATGGAGCGAGCAGGCCCATTCAGTTCTTCTTGTGACGGATGGTCAGGTACTCGCGCAGCGCCGCGTCGAGCGGGCGATCGGTCGACAACAGAAAGTAGTCGAGGCCGGCGCCCAGGCTGCGCGCCCGGAGATCGGCGATGTGCGCGTTCATCTTGCCGCGATATTCCCGCTGCGCGTAATCGGGTGTGACCTCCATCTGCTGGCTGGTCTCGAGATCGACGAGCACCGCGGCGTCGCGGAACGTCGGCGCAATCTCCTGCGGATCGAGCACGTGGAACAGGACGACCTCGTTGCCATGGAACCGCAGCGGCTCGATGGTGCGCACGATGGTTTCCGGCGACTCGTAGAAGTCGGACACGATCACCACCAGGCCGCGCCGCCTCAGGAACTCCTGGAAGTGGCTCATCGGCTTGCTGAAATCGGTGCGCGCGTGCGGCTCGGCGAGCTCGAGCCCGTTCATCAGCCGCGCCAGCTGGCCCTGGCGCGTCGACGGCCGGATGTAATTGCGGACCTCGTCGTCGAACACGATCAGGCCGGCGGCGTCGCGCTGACTGTGAATCGCGAGGTAGAAGAGCGACGCGGCGACGAATCGCGCGTAGTCCATCTTGCTGACCGCGTGGGAGGTGTACTCCATCGACTGGCTGGCATCGAGCAGCACCGTCAGCAGGCTGTTGGTCTCACCGCGATAGCGTTTCAGGTAGGTGCGCTCGGTGCGCGCGAAGACGTTCCAGTCCACGTGGCGCAGATCGTCACCGGGCGCGTAGGCGCGGTACTCCGCGAACTCCTGGCTGAACCCGAAATCGGGCGAACGGTGCAGGCCGGCCACGAAGCCGTCGACGACGGTCCTGGCGATCAGCTCGAGACCCGAGATCGCCGCGAGCACGTCGGGATCGAGGAAGCGCTGCAGCGGCGGCATCGCGGCGGTCAGCCCTTCGCCGCCGGCTGCGCGACGTGCGCGACCAGGCGGCGGATGATCTCGTCGGTGTCGATGTGCTCGGATTCGGCGTGGAAGTTCAGCAGAATCCGATGGCGCAGGACCGGAGCCGCCAGCGCCGTGATGTCTTCGTAGGCGACGTGGTAGCGGCGGCGCGAGAGCGCGCGCACTTTGGCGCCGAGGACGATGAACTGTGCCGCACGCACGCTGGCGCCGAAGTTGACGTACTTCTTCACGAAGTCCGGCGCGGTGGCATCGGTCGGGCGCGTGCCTCGCACCAGGTTCACGACATACTCCTCGACCGCTTCAGCGATCGGCACCATCCGGATCAGCTGCTGGAACGCGAGGATCTCCTCGGCGCTGGTCACCGTCTGGACCTGGACCACACGGTTCGCCGTCGTCTGGCCCACCACCTTCACTTCGTCCTTGGCGCTCAGGTAGTCGAGCACGGTGTTGAACAGGAAACGATCGAGCTGCGCCTCCGGCAGCGGGTAGGTGCCTTCGAGCTCGATCGGATTCTGCGTCGCCAGGACGAAGAACGGCGACGGCAGCGTGTAGTGATTGCCGCGCACCGTGCACGACAGTTCCTGCATCGCCTCGAGCAGCGCCGACTGCGTCTTGGGCGGTGTGCGGTTGATCTCGTCGGCCAGCAGGATGTTGCCGAAGATGGGCCCCTGCACGAACGTCCATCGCCGGCGGCCGGTGCTCGCGTCCTCCTCGATGATGTCGGTGCCGGTGATGTCCGACGGCATCAGGTCGGGTGTGAACTGAATGCGCTTGAACAGCAGACCCAGCGTCTGCGCGATGGTCCGGACCATCAGGGTCTTGGCCGTGCCGGGCAGCCCGGTGATCAGGCAATGACCGCCGACGAAGAGCGCGATCAGGATCTGCTCCAGCACCTCGTCCTGGCCGACGATGACGGAATGGACTTGCGTCAGGATCGCGTCGCGCACCGTACGGAAACGTTCGATGCGCTCTTTGAGCTCCGTGGAATCGAGGGCGGTGTCAGCAGCCGGCATGGTCATAATCATTCCGGGTTCGGGGTTCAGGGTTCAAGGTTCACGGTTCAGGGTGAAAAGGTCCAGGGTTTCAGTGTCTACGCCTAGGTGCGGCGTCTTCGATCTTCAGGAGGAGCTGCTGCGCCGGACGGAAGCCGGGCGCCGCTTCCAGCGCCTCGAGCACCGTGGCTTCCGCCTTGTCGAGCTGCCGCGCCGCAAAGTACGCCTGCGCGAGATCGTACAGGGCTCCGGCCTTGTCGAGCGGGTGCAGCGCCGCCACCGCCGCGTACTCGCGCACCGCGCCGGCGTAGTTCGCCTGCTTCAGCCACAACGCTCCGAGACGGCGATGGAGATCCTGGTCGTTGACCGGGTAGATCGCATTGATGCCGTCCAGCGTCGCCGCCGCGTCGCGTGCCGATCCGAGCTCCTCTTGCCACGACGCCAGCGTCTTGAGGGTCGCCGGATTGCTGCCGCCGAACTTCTGGTAGTCGACCAGCACCGCCATCGCCGCTGGCTTGTCGCCCCTGGCGCGCTTGATCTCGGCCAGGAACTCGTACGCGTTCGCGTCCTGCACGTACTCGGGATAGAGACGGCGGACGACCTCGCCCTCGACGAGCGCCGCCTCCGACTGGCCCTCCTTGACCAGTTGGACCAGGTGCTTGAGGCCGGTCCGCCACTCGTCGAATCTGGTGACGATCGGCCCGGCGTGCTGATAGAGCCAGGCCTGAAACTGTTCGTCGAATACGCCCGGCGCCAGGCCCAGCGATTGCTGAACGACATCCGGCGTCGTCTTCAACTCGGCGAACCCGTGCATCATGTCGACGAGCTTCTCGGCTCCCCAACGTTCCTGGATGTAGTCGCAGATGCGGCCGGCCTGATAGTAGGAGACGAGGATCTGCTCCGGGTACTCGGGATGGATGAAGCCGCGATCGAGTTGAGACACCGGCAACAGCTTCTTGTCCCTCATCGCGACCACGACGTCGGGGGTCAGACGATCGGCCCACGCCGGATTGCCCTGCCCTTCTTCGTGAACGGCCATGCCCTCGGTAAACCAGCGCGGCACGCGATGGTTCGTGGCGGTCAGCACGTAAACGTGGCTCATCTCGTGCCACAGCGTGGCCTCCCAGTTGAACGTGCCGGGCTTGCGGCCTGACGGGCTGTCCATCGCGACCACCGTGCCGAAGGTGACGCCGAGCGCGCCGAGACCGGGCAACCCGTAGGTGCGGACGGCGAAGTCCTCGTGGTTCGGGTAGACCTCGACTTGCACCCGGCCGGGCAACGCCGTCTTGTATTTCTGCTCGTAGGTGGTCATCGCGCGCTTCAACACATCCTCGACATACGGCCGCAGGATCGCGGCTTCTTTGGTGTCGAGCTTGAGGACCGTGTGGGCCGTCGTCACCACCGTGAAGTTCTTGTAGCTGTTGAGGAGGTTGAGGGTGTTGGCTGTCGCCGCGTCGCGGTAGCCGTTGTCGAAGCAGAGCTCGAGCTGCCGCCGCGGTTCGTCTTCCTGGCCGAGCCGCATCAAGTTGATCCCCAGCTGCGATCGGGCGGACCACAGACGCGGATCCAGATCGATCGCCTTGCGGTAGTAGGCGACACCCTCGTCGTAGCGGCGGTTCATCACCAGGTGCGACGCCATCAGCGCGTAGCCCTGGCCGTAGGTTGGATTCACCTGCAGCATCCGTTGGACCCAGACGTCCGGCGATCGATCGGCCACCAGCTCCACCGCCGCCCGGACGGCGAACGCGTCGAGCGCATCGGGCGCGATCTGGATCGCCAGGTCGGCCTGCTTGACCGCGTCGGCGGGATTGGAGTCCTCCAGCGCGAGGTTGGCCAGCAGCTCGCGCGCCTCCGCGAGCCTGGGATCGATCTCGAGCGCCTTCTCGGCGTACTCGCGCGCCTTTCCTTCGAAGTCGTCGGCCGCGACCAGCGCCAGGCCGAGATAGGCATCGGCGCTCTTCGCGTCGCGCGCCAGCGCTTCGCCAAACAGCTTGAACGCCTCGGGGTTGTTGAAGCGCTCGTGGAGGAGCCGGCCCCAGCGCACACGGTAGCGCGCGTTGCCCTCGGCGCCGGCGACCGCGGCTCGAAACTCCCGGTTCGCATCTTCGTACAACTCGAGGCCCCAGTCGCCTTCGGCGCGAAGGTAGGGATCGGCTGACAGCGTCAGTGATCGGTAGCACGCCGTGGCCTCGAGACGGTGACCGTGGCGGCGCTGAAGCGCGCAATCGGCGGGCGACGCGGCAAGAAGCGCCGCCGCCTGACTCCACGCCAGCACCAGTAGCGCCAGGACCCGGGAGGCCTTCATCTGTCCAGCGCCGCCTGCACGCGGGCCAGCTCGATGAGGAGCGCCTTCAGCTGCTGCTCGTAATCGTTCTGCGTCATCGCGGCCTTCTGGTATTTGAGCACATCGATTCGCCGTTCGAGATCTTCCTTTTTTCCGAGCAGATCGCGCTTGGCCGGATCGAGGGCGGCTTTCTGCGTCTCGCCGAACCGCACGAGCGTGAGGCTGGAGAGCATCCGCCCCTCAGCGGTCTCGGCCGCCGGCGCGCGCACCGCGTCGCCTTTGCCGACGTCTTCGAACACCGCGTGCTCGGTCGCCAGGCGCTTCTGCGCCGTGTAGAACTCCGCGGTCTTCCGATCGGCGTACTGGAACGCCTCGAGCGCGCTCACCGATTCGTTCTTGTCCACGTCGGCCGACGGATCCTGCAGCGCCTCGACCCAGTAGCGGGCGAACACGGTCGCGTTCTTCTCGGTCCCGCTCTTGGTCGATGCAATCACCGCCCGGCCCGCGCGCTGAAACGCCGCGATCGAGCCGCCGCTGGCGCTCGTGGCGTTGACGATCAACTGCCGCTTCGCGGCGATGCGATTGCACAGCGCCGCGATCTCACCCGCCGACATGTCGGGGCCGACGAGGTTGAACTTGTACTCGACGCCGTCGAACGAGCCGTGACCGATCAGCGTCAGCACGAAGTCGTCCTCTGCCGTGGCCTCGCGCGCCACCTGCTCGAGCAGCCGCGTCAGGCGCGCGCGCGTCGCGTCGCCGCCCATCAGGCTGTAGACGTGGGCGTCGGGCGCGGCGGCCTTGAACAGCTTGTCCAGGTCCTTGGCCGGCGACGTGAACCGCTGTTCGTAGTCCGGCTCTCCGACGTGGCCCGCCACCGTCACGTAGAATCCGGCCGCGCCCGCGGGCGCCGCCGTCACCAGCGCCAGCAGGCCCACCAGAACCGTCCCACCCAGCTGCCCTCTCATACGATGCCCCACTTGCGCCGCAGGAGCCACTCGGTGAACCGCAGCAGCACCATCGCCAGCAGGAAGATCGGCATGTTCCACAGCTCTCTCGTCTCGCGCGTGGTCACGCCGGCCTCCGAGAATGCGATCTCGTCGGGCAGATCCGCCAGATCCTGCGGCCGCCAGTAGCGGCCGCCCGTCTGCGAGGCGAGACGGGTCAGCAGCTCGCGATTCTGGCCGGTGTGAAAGTTCTCGGCGACGCCGTCCATGCGTTGAAACGTCAGCACGTCCCGGCCGACCGCTCGCTCGCCGCGCAGCGCGATCACTTCGGTGAGGTAGGAGCCCGGTGTGTTCGCCGTCCACTCCGCCTGAAAGTTTCCCGGCGCGTCTGGAGTCGGCGTCATCTCGATGTTCGCCGACACCCCGCCCGGACCGATGATGTGGGCCTCGACGCGCGCATCGCCAGCCGGCTGATAGTCGTCGCCGCGGACCTCGGCCGACAGCGCCACGCGGCCATCGTCGAGCAGCATCTGGTTCGGCACCGAGGCGGTGACATGGCCCGGCGTTCCGGTGACGAGCCACCGCAGCAGCTGCTGCCAGAAGAGCGTGAACGCCGAATCGCCGACCGGCGAGTTCATCTGCCAACGCCACGTGCCCGAGGTCGCGAGCACCGCTGTCCGGCCGCGGCCGAAATTCTCGGTCGTGAGCATCGGCATCTTCTTGCCGCCGGCCGACATGTCGGCGAGGACGGTGGCGCCAGGCTTGGGCGCGCCGGGCTCCTGAAAATCCATCAGGTACGGCAGCGACTTCCACCGCTTGGCGTTGGCCGCCGAATCGTCGACCAGCCGCGTGATGTAGTTGTCCACGCCGGCCGACGCCAGCTCCACGGTTGCCGGCTCGACGTGAAACGTGCCTTTCGCATCGGGGAGCACCACCGGCAACAGGTCGGCGAGATTCGAAACGCCCCAACCGCCGTCGGCCAGCGAGAAACGGCCGCCAAGCAGCAGCAGCCCGCCGCCCCGCCGATCGACGAACTCGCGAATCAGCTCGCGTTGCGCGGCCGTGAAATAGGTGGCTTCCACCGATCCGATGACCAGCGCTTGATAGGCGAACAGATTCTCGGCCCGGGTCGGGAAACCTTCGGCCAGCTCCTTGGGATCCTGCACTCCCTGGCGATAGATCTTGTTCTCGGTCGTGCGCAGCATCGACACCAGCTGCACGATGCGATCGTCCTCCTCCGCGCGTCGGACGAACTTGTATTCCCAGCGCGGTTCCCCCTCCAGATACAGCACCCGGCGTTTGTCCGACTCGACGTTGACGATCCGGCTGACGCTGTTGTTGACGGCGCTCTCCTCGCCTGGAAGCGGCTCGATCGAGAACTGAAGCGCCTTGGCGCCGGCGGCCCCGACGTTGAACAGGAGGGTGTCGGACTGCGCCGCTCCGTCGGGTCCGAGCGTCACCTCGTGCGACGCCAGGATGGTCGTGCCGTCGCGCACTACGATCTTGCCTTTACGTCCGCCGTAGCCGTACTGGTGGAAGCGGACCACCCCGCCAAGCCGTGAGTCGGCCATCGCTCGCGGCGCCATCACCGCGTCGTCGACCTCGACGTCGTGGGTCGCGTGATCGGCGCCGAAGCCGACGGTGTGCACCGGAATGTGGCGGCTGCGCAGCGCCGCGATGGTGTCGGCGTCGATGCCGCCCGAGTTGTCGGCGCCGTCGGTGAGGAGCACGATCGCGCCGACCGGCAGCTCCTGCGTTTCAGCGGCGATCTGCTTGAGGCTGTCGCCGATACGCGTGGCCGGCACGCTCCCGTGCAGCTCCTTCAGGTTGGCGATGCGCCCGGCCTGGCGGTCGAAGCGGTACAGGCGCGTCTGAAACCGCTTCTCGACGCCGGTCAGCACGCCGGCGCCGAGCGCCGCGATCGCCTGCGCCTGACGCGTCGTGCCGTTCTCGGCAAGGGTCATGCTGCGCGAGTCGTCCACCAGAAAGACGATGATGTCCTGCTGCGGCTTGAGCTCGGCGGTCGTGATCGCCGGCTGCCAGAGCAGGAGCAGCAGCAACGCGGCGAGCATCGACTGCAGCAGCCAGATGCCGGCGACCCTGAATTTTCGCGACCCCACGTCGCCCGGCGTCAGTTTCGCGCGGATGAGCAGGGCCAGGCCCGACGAGACGACCACGATCGACAGCCCCAGCATCCACGCTGGCCAGGCGCCGAGCAGGACGAAGTGTCCGCGCGAAAACGTCGACCACGGATACTTGAAGAGAAACTTGAACACGGCGGCAGGCTCGGGTGACTCGCCCTGGCGTCAGTGCGTCATGCTGTACATGACGTAATCGATGCCGACGCGAAACGCCATGGAGGCAAACGGCTCCGGGTACTGCGCGTCGTCGGCCCACTCCCAGGCGTCGCCCAGATGCATGTTGTGGCAGATGGCGACGATGACGCGCCCCTTGTCGTCGCGGATGGCGCGCCATTTCGCGACGTAGCCGTCCTTTTCATAGGTGCGCCCGGTGTTGACGTACTGCTCGCCCGGCACCTGGAAGCGCTGGCCGATGTCGTAGAGCACGTGAAAGATCTCGTCGCCGTCGGCGAGATCCGAGATCGGATACTTCTCCGTCGGCAGCACCATCCGCATGCCGCGAAGGAAGCTTTCCCAGTCGGCGGTGCCGTGGAAATCGTCCACCATCAGAAACCCACCCTTGAGCAGGTAGTCGCGCAGCCGGGCTGCCTGTTGATCGCTGAAGGTCCAGCTCTGGACCTGGACCGCGTAGACGAAGGGAAAATTGAAGATCGCGTCGCTCTCGAGATCGACGACCTGCTGGTAGCTGCGGGCGTCGATGCGCGTGAGCCGCCGGAGCGCCGCGAGAAAGGTGATGTCGGCTTTGGGATAGTCGCGCGACCAGGAGCTGAAGCCGCCGCGGTTGTAGCCGCCGAACCCGCCGTAGCCGCCGCCGCCCAGCGGCGTGTACTGCAGCCTCGACCAGGCGAACTCGTGCTTCGAATCGCCGGCGCTCTCGTAGGCTGGATACGGGTTGAACCGCCGCTGGAAGCCGCCGCTCTGGAACGCGAGCAGGCCGGTGGTCAGGCCCATCAACAGGACGACTGGGGTGCGCGGCAGGAACGTCATCACCACCTCGGAGCGTTACCGGGAAGGTTATCAGAACTGCTACTCTTTCACCCGTGAATCGACGGGATTTCGTAAGGCTCGGAGGCCTGGGCGCGCTGTCGGTCGGCGCCGCACGGGTGCTGCCGCTGCAGGAGCCGTCCAAGCCCGACATCACACTGCGCATCGCGCCCGTGACCGTGGAGCTGGCGCCCGATCGCGTCATCAGCACGATCGGCTACAACGACACGTCGCCCGGCCCCGTGCTCCGCATGCGCGAGGGAGTGCCCGTCGTCGTCGACGTCGTGAACGACACCGACGTCCCGGAGCAAGTGCACTGGCACGGTCTGCTCGTGCCGGCGGAACTCGACGGCGCCGACGAGGAAGGGACGCCGCCGGTGCCCCCGCACGGCCGGCGGCGCTACCAGTTCACGCCGAGGCCGGCGGGCACACGTTGGTATCACACGCACACCATGGCGATGACCGATCTGCATCGCGGCAGCTATACCGGTCAGTTCGGTTTCCTGATGGTCGAATCCGGCCGGGATCCCGGCGCCTACGACCAGGAAGTATTTCTGGCGCTGCGCGACTGGGAGCCGTTCTTCACCACGATGCTCGTCGACACCGACGAGCAGAATCAGAAGTGGCCGCAGCCGGAGCGGCCGGCGATGCTCGACACGCGTCCCAACGGCTTCGAGGTCGGGGCCACGATCTACTCGATCAACGACAAGGCCCTGGGCGCCGGTGAGCCGATGCGCGTGCGGGCGGGACAGCGCGTGCTGATGCACGTGCTCAACGCGAGCGCGATCGAAAACCGGGGGATCGCGCTGCCCGGTCACCGCTTCCACGTGCTGGCGCTGGACGGCAACCCGGTGCCGGCGCCGGCGCCCGTCGATCAGCTCTTCCTCGGCCCGGGCGAGCGCGTCGATGCCTACGTCGAGATGAATCAACCCGGCGTCTGGATTCTGGGCGCGCCCGAAGACGACATCCGAAACGGCGGCCTCGGCATGGTCGTGGAGTATGCCAACCAGCGGCGGCAGCCGCAGTGGGTTGCGGCGGCAAAACCTACCTGGGACTACACGGTCTTCGGCAAACCGGGCGCGCCGGCGCCCGATCCGGCGACGCAGACGATCGAGATGGTGTTCGAGAAGGTCCCGCGCGGCATCGGTCAGTTCAACAGCTTCACGATCAACGGCAAGGTCTACCCGCACGATCAGGAATTCGTGCTCACGCAAGGCAGGCGCTACCGCCTCGTCTTCCGCAACCGCACCGACGATGCGCACCCGATGCATTTACATCGGCATCTGTTCGAGCTGACCGAGATCTACGGCAAGGCGACGTCGGGAATCGTGAAGGACACGGTCGTGGTGCCGTTCTACGGACGGGCGGCGGTCGAGTTCGTCGCCGATCAACCCGGGCTGTCGCTGTTCCACTGCCACATCCAGCACCACATGGACTTCGGCTTCAAGGCGTTGTTCAGATACGCGTAGCATCGAGTACCGGCCCGATCCCTGCTTATTGCAGCATGGCGTGCGCGGTGCGCACCCGCGGCGCACCATCGACCGTCTCTGTCCACGCGAAGAGCAGCTCGCTTCCGCTCAGCCCCACCCGTGGATACCGCGTGCCCCCGGCGTCGGCGATGCGAACGGAGGGTCCGCGTTTGCCCATCGCATCAACGCGTCGGACCATGAATGTCGATGGCCTGTTCCCGTTCGCGAACTCGACCCATGTTCCGACCGCCGAACCGTCGCGCAGGAGGTCGACGCCAACCCGGCCGAGCGAGCTCGCGTCGTCGAGCCGCACGGGAGATCCGAACGTTCCGCCGCCATCGCGCGAGAATGCCACGAACGCGTGCCCGGTGTCCCCCTTGCCCGTGAACCACGCGACGGCGACGTCGCGGCCATGCGCACTGATTGCGGGTCCGTTGATCGGACATGCCTTGATTACCCACCCGTCCTGATGGACGGGCGCAGGCGTGGTCCACCGTCCGTTCAGGAGCCGAGTGACGTAGATATCCCGGACCTCGCCGAGGCTTCGGTTGCGATACGCGACTATGAGGCCGTCCGTGGTCTCGGCGGCCGCCGTCGGGCAACATTCGCAGACGCGCGGAGCCACAACAGACTCCTTGAGTAGCTGCCCGGTTGAATCGAAGGCCGCGGCCCGCAGGGCCATGTTGCCGACACCTTCCGGCGCATCCGGCGGGATGGCGCGGCCATCGAGCCATACCAGGCCGAGCCCAGCGCCGGGCCATTGAATGAGTGAGGCAAAGCCATGCTGCGTACGAACCTTGTCGCGATGTGGCGTGAC
>DATASG010000254.1:0-4948 GCA_036269295.1 Vicinamibacterales bacterium
CGCCGTGTTGTTGCGGCCGCTGCCGTACGCGCACGGCGATCGCCTGGCTGTCTTGTGGGGCAATACTCCCACGCGCCGGCAGGGTCTGCTTTCCTGGGATGAGTACCTGGCATACCGCGAGCAGCGCGACTCGTTCGACGCGGTCGCTCTCTGGCTCGGCCAGAGCGTGAATCTCACCGCCGTCAGCCAGCCGCAACGCCTCATCGGCGTGTTCGCGACGGGATCGTTCTTCGACGTCCTGGAGGTGAAAGCAGAGCGAGGACGGCTCTTCAGCGAAGAGGAGGGCGCGGCGGGGACTGCCGAGCCGGTGGTCGTGATCTCACACGCGTTCTGGGAACGGCACTTTTCGTCCGATCCCGACGTCGTCGGCAAGGCGTTGACGCTCGACGGCACGGCGTTGACGGTGATCGGAGTCATGGCGCCGCCGTTCGACATGAAGACCGTACCGGTCGATGGCTGGTTGGCGGGCTACGACGTCTTCATGCCGCTCGGCTTGTTCCAGGTGCCGGGGGGGATTGCCAACGCCGGACCCGGGGCGTTGGGTGTCACGCGCCTGAAGGCAGGGGTCACGATCGCGGCGGCGAACGCGAACCTCGCGGTCGTGGCAGGTCGTCTGCTGGCGGCGAATCCGAGGGCGCAGAAAGGCCGGACCCCCGAGCTGGTGTCGGCGCAAGAGAGCCTGATCGGCGAGTCGCGTACGCCGCTGCTCCTGCTGCTCTCGTCCGTCAGCCTGGTCCTGCTCATCGCGTGCGTGAATGTGAGCAACCTGCTGGTCGCGCGCGCGGTGAGCCGTCAAAAGGAAATCGCGCTGCGAACCGCGCTCGGCGCGAGCCGCTGGGCGGTGCTGCGGCAGTTGACCGTCGAAGCGGCGCTGCTGGCGACCGTATCGGCCTCGATCGGCCTGGTCATCGGGCGCTGGTCGCTGCAGGGCCTCATCGCGCTGGCGCCGGCCGGCGTGTCGTTTCCCAACAGCATGCCGCTCGACGCCCGCGTGCTGCTGTTCACGGTTGCGGTCGGGGCGGTCGTGGCGCTGCTGTGCGGCCTGGCGCCGGCGCTGCGGATCTCGCGGCCGGATCTGAGCCATGTGCTGCAAGCCGGACGCCGCACGACCGGCGGGGCGCGGGTCACGCGCGACGCGCTCGTCGTCGTCGAGGTCGCGCTGTCGGTGGCGCTGGTTGCAGTGGCTGGCCTGTTGATTCACAGCATGCTGGCGCTGCAGCGCGTCCACGTCGGCTTCGATCCCGCGAACGTGCTGACGCTGCAGTTCCGCCTGCCCCAGGCCAAATACGCGAAGCCCGACGACATCGCGCGATTTTTCCGTGAGGCGGTGGCACAGGTGCGATCAGTACCGGGGGTCGAATCGGCCGGCCTGGTGCGGCGCGTGCCGTTCAGCGGCAACTGGGCCGACATCCCGTATGCGGTCGAGGGGCGGCCGGTGGCCCCGGGCAGCGAGCCGAGGGCGAGCGAGAACATCATCACGCCCGACTATTTCCGTGCGATGCGGATCCCGGTGACGCGGGGACGCGATTTCACCGATCGCGACGACATGCGGGCGCCGCCGGTGGCCGTCGTCAACGAGACGCTGGCACGGGCGACGTGGGAGGGCGAGGATCCGATCGGGAAGCATCTGACCGTGTCGTACTTCAAGCAGCCGCTGACGATCGTCGGCGTCGTCGGCGACACCAAGCATCGATCGTCGACCGAGACGGCGCAGCCGCAGCTGTACCTGGCGCACTACCAGCAGCCGATGATCTTCACGAGCCTGGTCGCGCGGACGTTGGCGCCGCCGCCGTCACTGGTGAGTCAAGTGCGGCGCGCCATCTGGTCGATCGACAAGGATCAGCCGGTCTGGTCGATCACGCCGCTCGACGCACTCGTCGAGCGGTCCTACGGTTCGACGCGCTTTCTGGCGTCGCTGCTGGCGGGGTTTTCGGGTGTGGCGCTGCTGCTCGCTGCTGTCGGGATCTACGGCGTGATGTCGTATTCGGTCACCGAGCGCACGCACGAAATCGGCATCCGCATGGCGCTTGGCGCGTCGGCCAATCGTGTCATGGCGGAGATCGCGGGGCGCGGTCTCTGGCTGACCGGCATTGCGCTGACGATCGGCATTCCGGCGGCGGCCGGTCTGGGCCGCTTTGCACGCGGCCTGCTATTCGCCGTCGAACCGGCCGATCCGACGACGCTGGCGGGCGCGGCGGCGCTGCTCAGCCTGGTGTCCCTGTCGGCGTGTTACGTGCCCGCGCGTCGCGCGTCGCGGGTGGATCCGGTGGTCGCGCTGGCGGAGGCATGAACGCTATGATCGGTCTCCATGGCCCCGATCACGCCGTATACCGCCGATCTCGACAACCGTGAGCCTCTGAGCGCGATGCGCGACTCCGCCGCCCGCATTCGTGCGATCGTCGGCGGCTGGGGTCCCGATCAGTTCGATCGCAGCTATGCGCCCGGCAAGTGGGACGCGCGGCAGATCCTGACGCATCTGGCGCAGAGCGAGATCGCGCTCGGCTATCGCGCCCGGATGGCGCTCACCACGCTCGACTACGCGGCGCAATCATTCGATCAGGACCGCTGGATGTCGATTGAGGCGGGTGGATCAGGTGGGCCAGGTGGGCCGGGCAGGTTGAGTGGACACGAGGCGCTCGACGCGCTTCTCGGCATTGCGGCGATGAACATCTCCTTGTTCGCCTCGCTGTCGGAAGCCGACCGTGCAATCTCGCTGACCCATCCCGAGTACGGTTCACTGACCGTCGACTGGATCATCCACCAGATGGCCGGCCACCAGATTCACCATCTGAAGCAGCTCGAGCAGGCCGCAGGAAAGTAGGCGGGCAGGATGGGCAGGGGCAGGACGTGCGGGAGCGGCCGCATCAGGTGATTGCAGCAAGCGCGCTAGAATCTCTCTGGTCATGCCTGCCTTTCCGGCGACGCGGCACTCGATGGTCGAGGCGATGCGCAGCCCGCGGTCCGAGCAGCGGCGCTCGGCCTTCGACACGCTGGTGACGGCGTATTGGAAGCCGGTCTTCAAGTACGTGCGGCTCAAATGGCACGCGGCGCCTGAAGATGCCGCGGACCTGACCCAGGGATTCTTCCTGCGGGCGCTCGAGAAGGACTTCTTCGCCGGCTTCGACGCTTCCCGGGCGAGATTCCGCACCTACCTGCGCACCTGCCTCGACGGCTTCGTCGCCAACGCGCGCAAGGCCGACACGCGGCTGAAGCGCGGCGGCGGGATCACCCTGATTCCAATCGACTTCGAGGAAGCGGAACGCGAGCTCGCATTCCAAGCGTGCAACCTGGGTCACGACTTCGACGCCTACTTCCGTCGCGAGTGGCTCCGCAGCCTGTTCGCCGGTGCGGCGGATCGATTGCGCACGGCCTGCGACGCTCGCGGCCGCGCCGCGCGCTACGCCATCTTCGAACAGTACGACCTCGCCGCCGACGAGCGCGATCGGCCCACCTATGCCGAGCTGGCGCGGCGCCTCGGTCTCTCGTCCACCGAGGTCACCAACGAACTCGCGGCGGCCAGGCGCGAGTTCCGGCGTCTCGTCCTCGAGGCGCTGCGCGAGCAGTGCACCACCGAGGAGGAGTTCGAGGCCGAGTCGCGGGCGCTGACCGGATGATCTCCGAACCGGCACTCGATCGCCTGAGCGCGATGTTCCAGGGCCCCGACGTCAGCGGGACGCGCTATACGCTGATTTCGGTTCTCGGCCGCGGAGGCATGGGTGTCGTCTATCTGGCGCACGACTCGGTGCTTGACCGCGAGGTGGCGCTGAAGATCGTAGAACGTCCGGAAGACCAGGCGAACGAGGCGCGCATTCTCGCCAGGCTCGAGCATCCCGGCATCGTCCCGGTCCACGACGTTGGTGAGCTCCCCGACGGCCGGTTGTTCTACGCGATGAAGCGCGTGCGTGGCGATCGCCTCGACCGCTGGATGGCAGAGCGGCGCGATCTTCCCGAATGCCTCGGCGTGTTCCTTCGCGTCTGCGACGCGGTCGCGTTCGCGCACGCGCATGGCGTGATCCACCGAGACCTGAAGCCGGAGAACGTGATGGTCGGCGAGTTCGGCGAGGTGCTGGTGCTGGATTGGGGCATCGCTCACGAAATGCAAAATGCCGATTGCCAAACGCCAATGGCAGGGACGAGCCATTACATGGCGCCCGAGCAGGCACGCGGGGATGCGACGATCGACCAGCGGGCCGACGTCTACGCGCTTGGCGCGGTGCTCGAGTCGATTGCCGACGTGATGCCGGTCCTGGCGATTGCGCGCAAGGCGCGGTCGGCGGACGTCGACGGACGCTACTCGAGCGTGCAGGCGCTGGCGGCGGACGTCCAGCGCTACCTGGCCGGCCGCGCAGTCGAGGCGCAGCGTGAAACCGTCTTCGACAGGGTGGCGCGGTTCGGCCGGCGCCACCGCCTCCCGATCCTGCTGGTGCTCACCTACCTCGTGGCGCGGGTTCTTTTGCTCTGGCTGGTTCGCTAACGAGATCAGTCGAGCGCGGCCTCAATACTCGCGATCGGAACGGGTAATAGAGGCGGTGGAGGCCATGGCGTGAAAAAAGTGCTGTTTGCGACGCTGCTCGGTGGTTTTCTCGGCATCTTCGACGGTTTGACGTCGTTGTTCACGCCGGAAGTCCGGGACCAGATCGTCGGCATCGTGATCGGCTCGACCGTCAAGGGACTAGTCGCCGGTATGCTGATCGGCGCGTTCGCGCGGCGCGTGCATTCGATGGCGTGGATCCTGATCTTCGGTGTCCTGGTCAGCGGATTCTTCGCTTATCTCGTGGCAGCGATGCAGGGCAAGTACTACGTGCAGATCATGACCCCCGGCGCGCTGGTCGGCCTCATCGTCGGCTACGCCGCATACAGATATCAAACTTAGGGCTGAAGGAGGGCGGGCAGCTCGCCCGTACAGAGGCTTACTTGACCGGGCTGATCGGAGCGGTCGGAACAACGG